>NZ_JAUOPX010000001.1:0-240281 GCF_030547455.1 Motilimonas sp. 1_MG-2023
AAGCGCCAAATAAGCTCATAGTGAGCAGTAGAAGCCCGATTCGAAAGAGTCGGGCTTTTTTACGTTTGAAGAAAAAAAACTCACATCAAACAAAAAACCACTCGAAAGTGGCTTATGGTTTATCATGCTCAAAATAGTAGCTGGTTCGTACCCTTGGGTTGAGGTACTCATGCACCGAGGGTGGTAGGCTTTGTGGTTTAATGACCTTTTCGATGGTCAACCCCGCTTCTTCGAGGTCGATAATTGGTGCTTCTGTTCTTGGCACTGCGGGATCAAATACCAACACCTTAGGAAATAGTAAACGGTCTGAAGCCATTAACATCAGTATTTTGATTAGCTAATTGGGCTTGATATGATGATTGCCAGCATTAGTAGAGATGGCTCTGACGTGTTCAGCAAGCTTGCTGGCTGCTTGGTGGGCAAGCCTACAGTGTTCAAACTGCAGGCCTTTATTGAATGTTAGTAGCGACTTCTCATCATTTTTGCGGAGCGTAAGAACAGAACTAGGCCTAAGGCAATAAAAAACATGCAGGTATACAAGGGGCCTCGATCAAAGGCATTCGGTAACGCTGTATTAGGATCTGATCTTAAATATACGATTTCTACCTGCTCACCTACTTTAGGAGGTACTAGGTAAGGCAATAAGTCCACTTGATATGTTTTACCATTAACTGCCGTAAACTCAACCTTAGGAATATTGTCCGTAAATTTTTCATTAGTGGCTTCGTCTACAAAGCTCACTTGGTTTACTTCGATAACATTAGCCATGATGACTTCACCGCCAAAGCTTAAGCGTGCGGTTTTGGCGGCAATAATGCCTGGTACTATGACCAGGAATAGCGACATTAGCATTAGTAACCTAGCGACGTTTGATTCACTACCATAGCCAGGTATAAAGCTTTTCATATCATCCATTTATAAATAACCTTCTTAGATTCGTCCAATAACAAGGGCGATGCCCACAGCAATGAAAATACCTATTGTTACAATAGGCAAGAAATTCCACTTAGTTAATCCAGTAATCAGTAATGACTGCTGCGGCTTGTTAGGGTTATAAGCTATCTCTAACATCTCTTTTTCTGGAAAATTGGCCAGTAATTCATCACTTGCAACCATCAATTTCACGATCAAGTCTGCAGCTGTTATTTGACTGTTTTCATAATCAACACGTTCAACGTTATAGCGATATTTTATCAGGTCTCCGCTAAGTAACGAGCGACCTTCCCAGTACCCTGCTTTTTTAACCGCTAAGCTATTGTAAGTAATCATGGCCATTCGTTTAGGCCAACTTCGACTCTTAATAGCAATAAAAATATAGTAACAGATAGGGAGCAGGGCGAAGCAACCTATCGCAATGAATATCCAGCCTAAATATACCTTTTCCATAGTTTACCCATTGGTTAAAATTAAGATTATTGTACCCTATGATGGGGGCCTTTACAGGCAGATTAAACTGCTATATGAGTGTATGTTGTTAGTGATTATCATTGCGTCAATGCCCTCGCCAAGGATGTACTATGAATAAACTGTTATTTTGCTTTCTCTCTTTGTTTAGTACGCCGTTATGGGCCTTCTCCATGCAGCTTGAATTACTGTCCGATTGGTTTGAAGGAGAGTTCACAAATACCAATCAGGCAAATAAAAACTCTGCATTTGAGTCAGTGCAATTTTTGGTTCGACGATTCTGGCATACCCGAACCGATGGGGTTTGGTTTTATATAGAACAAATTAAAAACGAACGCGGGGTATTACCTTACCAACAACGTATTATGCAACTAATCGATCAACCAAATGGTCTGATAAGACTACATACCTATACAACACCTCAGCCTATTGATTTTACTGGGGCTTATTATCAGCCCCAGTTACTTGATAAGCTCACTTTGCAACAGTTAACAATGCAGCAAGGTTGCGATATCCTTTTCACTTATGAGAAAGAGTTAAAACAATTTGTGGGTGAAACAGAAAGTCATGAGTGCCATTTAAACTTTCGAGGCTCAACCCATGTAAAAATTACTTATGCACTTTATTCTGATCAATTTTTTCAACAAGTAGCAGGGTATCAAGACAAAGAAAAGAAAGTATGGTCAACTTCAGCACCGGGTTATCACTTTATCAAGAAAAAATAATCCGATAGCACGTTTTACTTAACATATTATGTAAGCTTAGTTTGGTTATATGCGATGAGTTCTTTATCGTAGTCAGTCATAATGAAAAGGAACGTATTGTGAAGAATTTCGACCAAATATTTAACGACAGCTATGAGCGGATTATTTATCGTGGTGATCAAGGTGATGCCTTCTTCAGCCTTTTTTATGAGTTATTTATCACATCTTCTCCGGCGGTCGCAGACATGTTCCTTGGTGTCGACTTAACGAAACAGAAGTTAATGTTACAGCGCTCTTTGTACTTAGCAATGGACTTCTCAAGTACAAGGATAGAAACCCAAGCAATAAAAAAATACGCAGATGTACATGGCCCGTTACAGCGGAACGTGCCTGCAGATATGTATGTATTGTGGCTAGATGCATTGATTAAAGCGGTTAAAGCTCATGACCCAAGGTTTAATGAAGATGTAGAGCTGGCATGGAAGTTAGTGTTAAGCCCTTTGATTTTATATATGAGCGCTCACTCTCGTTAACTAATTATAAGTCCGCTAAGGAACAAGATTCATGTATAAGTTTTTATTATTATTTTTCACTATGATTGGCCCCGCGTTAGCATTGCCAGTGCCTGCAGATATTGCTTCCCAAGTTAGCCAGCGCGCCAACATGCTGGCATCAGCCACTTTGTTAGAAGACTATGAGCAAGTGATAGCCCTTAGCTATCCGGCGATGGTAAATAAAATTGGTGGGCCGAGTATGGCCGCTAAAATCGCTTATGAAGCCGTTCGCCTGCTTAATGAAGAAGGGGTTGTTATCTCAGATTTGACTATAGGAGAGCCTCTTGAATATTTTGTCGGAAAAGATAAGGAGCTGATTGTCCTGAGCACTCAGCTTGAACTAAAAAGTGAGCAAGGAAGAGTGAATACAGATAGCTATTTATTTGCAATCCGCGAAGCAGGGACAGACTGGATGTTTATTGACAGTAACGCCCTAAAGGATATCAAGGAACTAAAAGTCTATTTTCCAGGGCTGCCTGAAGATTTTAGCCTGCCGCAAAAGGCTGTTAAATTTACTCCCATTACAAAATGAAAAAATATCTTTATTACTGGTGCGCATTTATTTTAACTGTTGGCTTAGTGGTCGCTTTTTTAGATGTGGAGGTGCTCGCCTCACAGCGCTTAAATCGTGCATTGGCACACCTAGAGTCTGCTGCGCAAGCAGAACAAATATCTGAAAAAAAATATCATTACGAACAAGCCTTAAGTGATATTTCAAAATTGAAACGTCAGTTTCCTGAATCGCAAGTGTACGCAGATTTAGAGCAAAGCTCGATGTTAGATGTGCGCCTACTACAAGCTAAATATAATCAGCTGGCATCTAAAGGACAGCATTCCTCACAGCCTGATTATTTGTCCCAATCCCTTCATTTGATCCAGCAACAGGCTGAATATGAGCGCTTAGAATACTTGCTAAAATTGGCGTCAACGGTAAGAAAGCGAGGAAATGAACAGCAAAAAATGTCATTTTATTCCACGCTGAAGCAGTTAGTAGAAATTGAATCTAATGCGACATCTTTATGCCAAGCTTATGAAGTATTAGCTTGGCAGTCGTTAGTGGAAGAAAATCATCGTTGGTTAGAGCAAATAAGCTTATTACTCAGTGGTAATATTAACCATAAAATGCAGCAAAACTGCATGGCCGCATATTTTAATATCGCTAGTAGTACCAGTTATATTCCTGATTTAATGACCTTATCTGGTTTGTGGGAAATCAAACAAGACACCCTTTACGTAAACTACAGTGCTGCATTAGTGCGCCATGGTTTCTTTAATCTCGCTGAGATCCAGCAGCAAAAAATCAGCGATCCGAGTTTATTGGCTCAAGCTGAGTTGTTTCAACTTAAGGCTCAATGGCCTAGCTTAACCTTAGTACAATGGAAGGAGCAGGCACTGCTTGATGCTTCCGTGAATATAGCGAATATTGCAGCAACTGAGCAGAAAGAGCTACAAACAATGCGCCTCGCGGAATTTTTATTTCAGCAGCAGGAGTTGGTTTATGCTAGCAATCTACAACCGCAGATTAGACAACCTTTGAATGAGGTTTGGTATCGAGCTGTGGCTTTAAATGCCACAGACATAGCATCGCATCAAGAGCTGAATATAGAAGAAATAAAGGAGATAGTGGTCGCCTATCAACAAGCTGAGCGCACAGTTAAGCTGCAGTTAGGATTTCATGAGTTAATGGATATTTGGCTTAAAGAGCAAATGGCGATCAGTGAAAAGGGGGCTTTTCATGCCATAGGCGAATTATTGTTTCGTCATTATCTGACGCAACCTACTCGTCGTTTAGAGATAGTCGAGCTGTTGGAGGACTTGACTCAGTATCATTCAATTGAGCAGGTAAAGGGGTTGATTTTATTTTTACAACAATCTCCGGATGCTTCTGCCGTGATGCTTAGTTTAGGTAATGAAGAAACATTAGATGTACTTGAGCTAATTGTTCAACAACAGGATCCCGAGCTATTGCAACGTTGGCTATCACAGCCTTTCCCGCCTGCGAAGCAAATCGCTAACCTTAGCTGGTTAGCGAGCTGGCAGGCTAAAGTTAAGAGTTAAGCTTGGCTCTTTTACTTTGCTTATGCTGGTGTAACCCATCAAAGCTGAAAATGATGAGGGCAGCCCAAATAAAAGCAAAGGTGATTAAGGTATCAAGGTTAAAGTGTTCTTCGTAAACAAAGACGGCGAGAATGAACATTAATGACGGCCCGATATATTGAAAGAAGCCTAAGGTTGAAAGCTTAAGCCGCTTTGCTGCTCCGGCAAAAAACAGTAACGGTATCGTGGTGATAGCACCTGCAGCGAACAATAATAGATTTAAGCTCAGCCCATTGTTAGTCAAATTTGAGCTACTTGAATTGGCGAATACAAACAAATAGATTAAGGCCACTGGCAGCAATACTAGAGTTTCAAGTAGTAGCCCAGTAATGGCATCAATCTGCAGTTGTTTTCTAATTAAACCATAGCAACCAAAACTAAAAGCCAGTACTAATGCTATCCAGGGTAGTGAGCCAAAGCTTATTAATTGTACCAATACGCCAATAATAGCTAAGGACACAGCGAGATACTGGTTTTTTCTGAGCCTTTCATTTAAGAAAACCATCCCAATTAAGACATTAACTAATGGGTTTATAAAATAACCTAAGCTAGCCTCAAGCATGCGGTCATGATTAACTGACCAGATAAATACAAACCAGTTAATGCCGATCAAAACTGAGCTGAGGGTTAAATAGAGCAAGGTTTTAGGTGTGCGCAGGGCCGTAATGAGACGGCGCACATAACCAAACGAAACCACAATAATAAAAAGTAATAGGCAAGACCAAATGACACGGTGGCTCAGTACTTCGTAAGCTGGAACAGGAGAAAGAGACTTAAAATATATTGGCGCGATTCCCCAAAAAGTGTAAGCAAATAGGGCAAAAAATACGCCTTTACGGGTTTCAGCTAGTGTTTCGTCGGTATGCATGAGTAAAAACCAGAATGAACGGCTGACTAGTTTATCAAGGGTGGAGGGCTTAAGCTATTTTTGCTTAAGCCCTAGCACAATAACGAAGGTTTTATTTGTCGATACGTACTATTTTGGCCCAATAAAAGCCATCAAACCCCGTTTCCGCTGGGCTGATGGTCTGCTCTTCGAGCAATAAAAAATTAGGGTTATTGGTTAGGAATTGCTTAACCTGTTCATTGTTTTCTTGCGGTAGAATAGAACATGTGGCGTAAATCATGATGCCGCTTACTTTTAGCAACTGACTATAGCGCTGTAAAATATCGGTTTGCAATTGAGTTAAGGTGTGTAAACGTTCAGCGGTATCGTGCCATTTAGCCATGGGTTTACGTTTTAAAACGCCGAGACCAGAGCAAGGAACATCAAGTAATACCCGATCAGCACTCAGCTTGCGGCGCTTGATAGTTTTACTGCTTTCAATTAGACGGGTCTCAATATTAAATGCGCCTGCGCGCTTAGCCCGCAGTTGTAACTTATCGAGTTTCCATTGTTCTATATCCATGGCAACTAAGCGGCCTTTACCGCGCATCATGGCTGCTAATTGTAGCGTTTTACCTCCAGTACCCGCACAAGTATCAAACACTGTCATGCCAGGCTTTACATCCAGAGCTTGTACCACACATTGGGAGCCGGCATCTTGTTGTTCAAACCAACCTTGCTGGTAAGCGTTGTTGTTAAACAGTGAGGATTGATCATTAATTTTTATTGCCGTGGCGACGTTTGTTACGGGCTCTGCTTTAATGCCTTGTGTTACTAAATCGTCCAATAACGCTGCACGTGTAGTTTTCAGCTCGTTAACCCGAATATAACGTTGCGGTCGTTCGGCAAGGGCTGCGCGCTCTTTGGGCCATTGTTCACCTAGTTGCGCAGTGCCTAAATTATCTAACCAAGTTGGACAGCCTTGCCATAGTAGGGGGGCAGTTTTGGCTTGAGTGAGTTTATTGTTAAATTCAGCGGTTGATAGTACCGCACTTTTATGGAGTAGAGGTTGTTCATAGCCTTGCAATAAATGCCAGGCTGCAATCAACTTTGCTCCATTTTCGTGAGCTTTTTCCAGCGGCACATTAGCAAGAAAACAAAATAAATTGAGTCGGCGTAATATATCGCCGGTCGATGTCGTGACTTGCGCTTTTTGTTTTGAGCTAAGAGATTGGCCAGCAAAAAACTTTGCATAGGCGCGATCTGTAGCCATGTGCTGAGTTAGCACCAGCTCAACCACGGACACGACTAATTCAGCTTGAAACACAGTTAATACCGACATAAACAACCTTCTACTCAATTGAAGCTAGGGATGATAGAAGGAGTACGTTTCTGGTGCAAGTGACTTCGATAAATGGCCTGCTATCGAACGGATCAGCCTAGGGCGAACGAATGAACGTACAGTATTTGAGCATGACTTTCAAACAAGTCACATTTTATTATACGAAACGCCGTGAAATCATCCTTGATGGCTTAACTGCCGTATCCCTGCGGATTAACCCAATCGACTTGGCGATGAATGTTTCAGAGCCCCGTAGCATTTTCAGTACTAAGCACTTCAACACAGGCATATAGGCCCTTTACTAGCGTAACAATACTCTTGAGTTTAAATCAGGGAAACATGGCGCGGCGCTCCCAAAGGGAAAACTTTACACGCGTTTATGCCGCGTGATTGATTTTTAAAAGGGGGAAAGCGATTACCTGAAATCAAGCATCTCCAAGCTGATTGGGTATAAAAGCATCGAGATCAAGAGCAGGTATCGTTATAATGAAGGTCTGTTTCCTATTGCTCGGTATGTTATGAAATTATTGTTTAGTCTTTTGTTTTTGCTCTTTATCAGTCCAGTAACATGGGCAAATATTTACTCTTTACCCGCAGATGGTGGGCGTTTAGTTGGGCAGCTTCAGACTCACACGGTGGCGAAAGGTGAAAACTTACATGAAATAGGTTTACTTTACGGTGTGGGATTACTGGAGTTAATGGATGCAAACCCAGCCGCGGACCCTTTTGTGCCAACTCCTGGTATGAGGCTGGTGATCCCAACGTTAATGCTACTGCCAGAGGTTGAATACAAAGGTATTGTGATAAATTTACCTGAATTACGGTTATATTTTTTCCATCCTAACGGTAAAGAGGTGACCGTATTCCCAATTGGTATTGGCCGTGTAGGTCGTGAAACTCCGGTGATGATGACTAAGGTGAGCAGTAAGCGTGCCAATCCAACGTGGACACCAACCGCTACAACAAGGGCAGAGTACGCGGCGAAAGGTGAGCCTTTACCAGCTGTTGTTCCTGCTGGACCTGAAAATCCGCTAGGTGAATATGCGATGCGCCTTGCATATGGTCATGGCGAATACTTGATCCACGGTACGAATAAAGATTTCGGTATTGGCATGCGTGTAAGTGCCGGCTGTATTCGTCTTGAGCCAGCCAATATTGAGTGGTTGTTTCATCAGGTGGAGCAAGGTGAACAAGTTCGAATTATTAATGAACCAATTAAGCAGTCAGTTGAACCTAATGGCGATGTCTTAATAGAGGTGCATTCGCCTTTATCTAAGTACGAAGGGCAGCCCGCACCAAAATTAACGATGACCGCAGATGTGATTAATTTTGTCGCCGAGCATAATGGTGAGAAAGCCGCTTTAGAGAGTATTTTCAAGACAATGAATGGCTTGCCTAACTTGGTTGGTCGAGCATGGGAAGAGGAAGCAGAGGAAGAGGTAGACTTTGAGCTGTAAGGCTTACTGCTTTTTTCATTCAACGGTCTACTTGGGTAGGCCGTTTTTTGTTGTATAAATGGATCTCCCTTAGGCAATAACAGGATGAGCTTAAGTAAACACTTATGGTAATAATATGCTAAAGGCTAGTTAGTTTGCCATTGATTGTGTTTGCACGTTTTTGTGTAAACGTTGTGAAGCACTGAGCTTAAAGTGGGTAATGATATTTGTACATTGCCGAGAAGGCTGATTAACAAGGGAATATCAGCTAGCACCTGATGATGCTAGCTGTGTAACAACGTTATTACTTTCTGTAAGTAGTAGCGATGTTGTCAATACGGTCGTTAGCACGCATTGCTTCGCTGCTTGCATCCATTGCAGCTGCTTTTGCGTCATTTACATCGTTAGCAAGAGTCATTTGTTGATCTTTCAGTGAGCTAACTTCAGTAGTCAGTTGATCTACTTTGCTGCTTAATTCTGCAACATTTTTTTCTAGAGCAGTGTTAGAACAGCCAGCTAGAGTTAAAGTCATAGCAGCACCAGCAAGGATCATTAGATTACGTTTCATTATTTTTCTCCAAAATTAGGGTTAGCTTAAATTACAGCATACTCATTATGGCACACCTGATTTAAGTTATTGCAATAATTAATTAAATTTAGACATTGAGCAAGTTTTTTTTTGCTTTTCAGCACGTTTTTTTGAAAAAAAGATTGACTCCTATTTATATGACGCTGGACTTATTGGTCTAGTTACTTGTAAAGCTATTGAAATCATAGCGTTTTCACTGTTAAAAATGAGGGCTGTGATAGCGTTAATTATCGTTGAATATGGCCATATTTTTCGCTGGATTTACGTGGTGTTTACGGTTCAAATTTAGGCGCACATTGCTACAAAATTATTTCATCTCTCGCTCAGTTCCTTACTGAGCTTTGTTCAGTTTTATATCGTTTGATACGGTGCTTTTAAATTAAATCACAATATAGTCAAAGTTAGGGGGCTTCAGGGTTTTTTATCAACGAAGGAATCAGGGTTAAGCCATGAAAGAGTGAATTTTAATTATCCCGCGCAACCCCATCTACGAAAAGTCTTGAAATCACCCTTGATGGTTCGCTGCAACCTCTAAGAGCTGACTTCGTCTAATAATTTATCATTTGAAAAATGTTCACGATTTCACCTGATCAAAGGAGCAGATAAAAAGCGCTCGTTATGTCTCCTCCAGCTTTTTGAGACCAGATTCAGGTTGAGGAATTTTTACCGGCTAACTAGCCCCGATCTAATTTTTTTAGTTTTTCTGCTTTCATTTATGGCTGTGGTGTGGATACTTTGCATCATATTTTTCTAAAATCGATCTGTCTGAGTGAGTTATGCAAGCAAATAATCAAAAATTAGGCTTAATGCTGAGTACCGCAGTAGGAGCAGTGTTAATTGCTCTTGGGTCTTTAATCATTTTTTATGTATTACCCAGCGCGTTAGCCATTATTTCAATGCCGGCTAAAGTGCCATTTATGAACGAAATGTTTAATTGGCTGATGGCAGGCTCGGAGCAATTATCTAATCAGGTTAATATAGAATTCTATCAAATCTTCCAAGCCTGTATCAAAGTCGTTGTAGTGGTGGTGTTTATCTACGCTTGTGTAAAGTTAGTTGCACTTGGTGCAATAATAATTAAAGAAGGTGTAGGCTTGATACGTGAAGCAATCAAAGCGCTTAGTCCTACTGATACCAAAGAATAAAATTAAGCCTCACAGCATCTTCTATAGCTACTTCTTCCAGCCCTCTATTGGGTTTTTAGCTTAAAGCTCGCACTCTTCACGCTAGCCAAGTAACATTAGCGCGGGGTAATATTTTGTTGCCCTTAGCTGAATTCTAAAATAGGAAAAGTAGTGCAAAAAGTTGACGTCATCATCATCGGCGCGGGTGCCGCGGGGCTAATGTGCGCCGCAACCGCTGGATATCGTGGTAAACAAGTGCTGGTGCTTGATAACGCCAAAAAAGCGGGCCGTAAAATCCTCATTAGTGGTGGTGGTAAGTGTAATTTTACCAACACTAAAGTTGAGCCAAGTAATTTCCTTTGCCAAAACCCACACTTTGTTAAATCTGCTTTAGCGCGCTACCCCTCAAGTCAATTTATTGAGTTAGTTGAGCGCCATGGCGTGGCGTTTGAGCAGCGTAAACATGGACAACTGTTCGCGTTAAACTCAGCTAAAGATATTCTTGACGTGTTATTAACAGAGTGCGACTGGGCTGGGGTACAAATTCAGCTGAAAACTGAAATAACGAAAATTAACAAGTTGGATCAAGGCTTTCAGTTAGTCACCAGTGCTGGCGAGTATCAATGTAATTCCCTAGTTGTAGCGACTGGCGGTTTATCAATGCCGAAATTAGGCGCGACACCATTTGGTTATAAAATTGCAGAGCAGTTTGGTTTAAAAGTACTGCCAACCAGTGCTGGCTTAGTGCCTTTCACTTGGCACCAAGGTGATAAAACCCTATTTGAACCGTTATCGGGGATCAGTATGCCTGTGGCAGTCAGCTCGGTATCAGGAGTAGAATTTAAAGAAGATATGCTACTGACCCATAGAGGTTTATCTGGCCCAGTTATGCTACAAATATCGTCCTATTGGCGAGCGGGTGAGCCGATCTACATTAATCTTTTACCGGAATTAGATGTTACTCTTGCATTAAATGAATTACGCGATCAACAACCCAAGTTAAGTTTAAAGAATGCCTTGAGCCGTTTCTTAGTTAAACGTTTTGCTGAGACATGGCTAACCCAGCAAAAATTTACCGACAGCCCGTTAAACCAAATAAACCACGGCGAATGGGCGCGGCTTTGCCAAACTTTAACACGATGGCCTCTGCTGATGAATGGCACCGAAGGTTATCGTACGGCTGAGGTGACCTTAGGCGGTGTTGACACTAATGAACTGTCATCAAAAGATATGTCAGCGAAAAAAGTGGCTGGATTGTATTTTATCGGCGAAGTGGTTGATGTCAGCGGTTGGCTAGGAGGATTCAATTTTCAATGGGCCTGGTCGTCTGGTGTCGCGTGTGGCTTGAGTGATACTTTATAATTACGATGCTTTGCTGCCCTGTCGTTGTTGGCAGAAAGCTAACTGGGGAGCTTCGTTGGTTTTTTAGTCAAATAAGCTACTGAGTATGAAATTAACCATACTTTAATCCCTCTTAAAAGTAAGGATAAATAGAGGTAGCTCAAATTATACTTTTCCCAGAATTGTTAATATTAACATCGGCAATAGTATTTGCCGATTTTTATTAATTTGTTCAAGGATGACTAAAATGAGTATGAAACTCAGTCTTATCGCTGCCTTGGTGATGGGCGTGTCTGCCCAAGCACAAGCTGCTACGCCAACAACTTGGCAGCCAGGTAAAACCAAGGTAAGCAATGGTGATTTGGTAATTTATCAAGACGCCTGTTATGTGGCAAAAAATAACCCTGGTTCATGGGAAACACCTTCGGCTTCTTCCACCTGGTTTTGGACCTCCGCAAGTTGTGGTGATGTTCAACCAACAATCGCGCCAACACCAAAGCCAACCCCTGTTATAACACTTGAGCCAACGGTACAACCTACGCCAGTTGTTACCCTAGAGCCAACGCCTGCGCCAACTAGCGAGCCAAGCAATATTGTTCAGTGGGTGCCAGGCAAAACGACAGTGGCCAATGGCGACTTAGTCATGTTTAACCAAATTTGTTACGTGGCTAAAAATAACCCCGGCACCTGGGAAAGCCCACGTAGCGGAAGTTGGTTCTGGGATGAAGCAAGTTGTGGTGGTGTAACTCCAACTCCAACTCCAACTCCAACGGCAGAGCCTACGCCTGAGATCACACCTACACCGACAACCGAGCCAGAGTTATGTGGTGACAACTGGGTATTTGGTTACCACTTTGCAGGTTGTGGACCACAGAACGAGCTTATTCTGTGTAGCAATGTTTTGGGTGTAAAAGCTTGTATTGAAACGCCAGAGGATAGCCAAGCTATTACCAATGCACAATCGGCATATGATGTTGAATTCTGGGCTGCTACTAAGTACAACTTACCATTACCGCCTAAGCCAACCGCTGAGCCAACGCCTGAGCCAACACTTCAACCAACGATTGAACCTACGATTGAGCCATCTATTACACCTTCTATTGATCCTACTGAATTAACCGTCACTGAAGATGGTCAAGGTGGCTACTTGATCCCTCGTGCGCAATTAGAAGCGCGTGAAACCGCATTAACTTCATCTGCGCTATTTGATCTGGTTCGCGCCGATACGCAAACCTTAGATAATGCTGCTGTTGAAGCTGTGTTACCACTGCGCGCTGAAAACCCAGAAAACGTGCGTCGCGCCGAAGCTATTGTTAGTGCAGCAGACTGGGAATTCTTATTCCCCATTCGTCATGAAAACTACACTTACCAACGCTTCTTACAAGCCATCGCTAAGTTCCCAGCCTTCTGTCGCACCTATGAAGATGGTCGTAACTCAGACGATATTTGTAAGCGTTCATTGGTTACTATGTTTGCCCACTTTGTACAAGAAACAGGAGCGCACGCCCCAGGCTGGGAAGGTGCGAAAGGTAACCCTGAGTGGCGTCAAGGTTTGTACTACGTTCGTGAAATGTACAAATCAGAAACCGATACCACAGGTCCTTACAACAAATGTACTGGCTGGGCGGGTGAAAGATGGCCTTGTCAAAACAAGAGTTACTTTGGCCGTGGTGCTAAACAACTAAGCTGGAACTACAACTATGGGCCATTCTCTGAAGCCATGTTTGGCGACAAGATGGTACTACTGAAGAACCCTGAGTTAGTGGCTGACACTTGGTTAAACTTAGCGTCGGCAGTGTTCTTCTACGTTTACCCGCAACCACCTAAGCCAAGTATGCTGCACGTTATTGATGGCACTTGGCAGCCAAATGCGGCCGACAAAGCCAATGGTATTGAGCATGGTTTTGGTTCAACCATTCAAATCATCAACGGCGCCTTTGAATGTGGTAAGGGCTCAACGACTAACCAAGCAAAAGCGCGTATTGCTTACTACAAAGAAATTGCTAATTACTTAAGCCTAGACATTACAGGTGAGAAGCTTGATTGTGCTGATATGAAAGCCTTTGATACTAATGGCTCTGGTGCATTAGAAGTGTATTGGGATAAAGATTGGGGTTGGGATGCTAACACGCCAGGCAATCATAGCTTTAAGTGTAAGCTTGCTGGTTACCAAACCGCCTACAGTGCTTGGGGTAAAGGTGACTATGAAATCTGTGTTGAAGATATCTTCAACGTACAAGCAACAGATGAGTTTGGTGAGGTGATCCCAGAAGGCAAATAAGCTTGCTAAATCTATCAATAAATTAAGCCACCTTCGGGTGGCTTTTTTATGTATTATGCCGCTAGGCTTAAACAAAACGGGGGCTAATTAGGGATGAGCTGTCTTAACATTTCTTTTGCAGTGATCACGCCCATGCACACATCCACACTGCCGGTAACAATAATAATATCTTGACTGTGCTCGAGTAACCATTGGCTACATTGTTCTATCGGTGAAGTGGTCATCATTGTTTTTGGGCTCTTCTCCATGATTTGATGTGCCCGCTTATTTAAGGTAACCGCATCGCGGTGTTGCTCGCTTTTAGTGTTTATATAGGGACTTAGCGCCTGAAATAAAGCCGCTCGAGTCACGATGCCTTGGCACTGACTGTTTTCGATCACGACAAGGTGATCAACAGGATGCTGAGCAAAGAGCTGTTTAACCTTTCTCAACCTATCGTCTAGGCTAATGGCAATAAAATCCTTTTCCATCACATCGGCCGCGGTCAGCTCTGCGTGACAATAAACATGAGGTGTTAAATGGACAAAAGTATTTTCCGATTCCAATTGGAGAGTGTCCGCTAAGTTTCTTGGTTTACTAAATAAGTAACCCTGAAGCATGTCCACTTTTACCCTTGATAATATGTTTAACTGTTGAACGGACTCCACTCCTTCCACAATAACCTTGCCACCTATTTTGTGCGTAAGGGCAGATAACATTTCGATCATGGCTAGTTCGCAGCTGTTTTCCTTAAGATTATCAACAAATAGTTTGTCAATTTTAACAATACTCACTGGTAGATTAAGTAAATAGGAAAAAGATGAGTAGCCGGTACCGAAATCATCGATCGCAATTTTTACTCCTATCTTACTTAATTTATTTATCCATTGTTTTTGCCGAGTAAGATCTTGAAAAAAAGCGGATTCAGTGAGTTCTAATGTGACATTATTTAAGTCGGCGCCAGAGTAAGAGAGGATTTGTAGTGTTTCTTCTAAGCAGCTTTGGCTGACGAGATCATTGTGCAAAGAGCGATTAATAGACATTTCTAAGTTTGGATTGTTGAAATGGCGCTGCAACTTGGGCAAATCTTGTAAAGCTTGGCGTGCCACCGTGGCATCAATTCGATCGATCCAAAGGTTTTTCTCCGCAATTTGAATTAATTCTTGGGTTGAGTATTCCATCCCCGTGTCTAGGTGGGTTCGAAATAAGGCTTCAAACTTCACAACCTTGAGACCTGGCAAAGTGACAATAGGCTGATAAAACACTTCGATTCGCTCAGCCTGCAGGGCGTTATCGAGTAACTTAGTTAACACTGTAACGCGTTCAAAGCGGTGGCTTAAGCGGCGATCAAAATAATAGAGTGTCGAGCTAAGTTGCTGCTGATTAGCAATTAAAGACTGGATAGCATGAGCTAAAAGTTGTTTTGGGCTGGTGGCATCTAAGGCTAGCACTGAGCAACCTACTGTCATCACCGGAGCAAGTTTTAAGGCATCATCTTTACGTGTGCCCACTAAGCGACGAATAATAGACCAGAGGGTTGTGTTGATGATGTCGACCTTTTTTTCACTGCACCAACACAAGCCGTACAGCGATGGATTTATTTGCCCAAGAAAACCATTAAAAGCCATCGAGTCAAATCGCTGTGAGATTAACCAAGCTTTCATATCGTCGCTAATTGAAGAGCTCATATTGGCATTAAAGGCGATACAAACAATTGTTTGATTACTTGGTAGACTTTGATAAAGACGCTCAAGTTCGGCACTGAATGCCTTTTTATCGGGCAATCGAATATGAGGCTCAATCGCTTGTTGGTTTGATAAGGCCGCTAATGAAACATCAAGCTTACGTGTGGTGGTGGCATATACCTTCATATTGTTAGCAAGCATGATGCGTTTGATTAAAGCGTGGTGCGCATAACTGTTGCCATGTTTCGTTTGTGCTAGTAACTCTCCTTCCCAGTAGCCATGCTGATTAACTGCATCCCAAAGCTTGCTGTAAAAATCGCTATCGTATCGCGAACTCTTAATTACGCCAGCATGGGTGCCGAGTAGCTCCATTTCCGTAAATTCAGTTTCCCGACAAAATTCCTTATTAACCATCAATATATGATGGTTAATATCAGCGACCATCAAGCCATTTTTTGTTTCATTAAAAAGTGTTTTGAGTAAAGTAGTTTCTTGTTCGTGACTGAGGTAACACTGAAGTAATTTTAAGTGGCCATGAAGGTTCGCGGTGCCTGCTTCTCCTTTTTCTATGCTGCATTCGGCCAAGTAGCGCTGCTTATCAATACTGAAAATAAGGTGTAGCTGTGTGGCTAAGCCTTGTTCACAAGCTGTCTTAATGGCTTGTTTTAATAAGTGGGTCTGACTTTTGTCGCACAAAGCCAAAAATTGACTAAGAGAAACATTATTTGAGGTCAGTTTAAGTTGTTTGGCAAGGACTATAGAGCAAGAAAAAAGCTGTTTTTGGAGTTGAATAGACCAAGACTCTGCTGCCTCTTCCCTCATAGAATGAAAAAGTGAACTATCTATGACTGTCGCCATAGGAAAACCTCGCAATGAAGAATAATAATGAGCGTTTTAGCTCGGTGAGGGCATGATGTGAATGCAATCAGAAAAAATACCTAGGGTCTGTTGATCATTTCTACTGCGTTAGCGCCTTTTCGCGTCACTATGCCACAAAGGTGCTGGCTATAACGATTGTTTTGTATAAATGCCCAACCAATAGTTGCAAAAACCAGCACCAAAAATCAACTGACCCTAGCTAACTATAGCTATGTTTTAGCGGGTTATTTCGATTACTGCAAACTTCCTAATTGAGGCGTAATGTAAAGTGAGAGTTAAAGCAAATAACCAGAAGTAATGGGTAAAAAAAACATCACGATTAGGTATTCCTTACTAGACTAAATCAATATGGGCTCAACTGACTGGTTAAATGATAAGGATGGCTTTTATGTCGATTTCTACAATGCGTTTAGCAGTAGGGGCCTTCATCGCACTATTGGTAGGTATTGCTTTACTTAATTTGCTTCCAGCTGCTTTGGCCTTGATAGTCGCAGTAATTATTAGTATGGCGTCGGGTGTTTTGGCACTGCAGGCTTCTCGAACTAAGACAGAAGAAAATAAGCAAGAATATCATCACACTGAATCTCAAACGTTGCAATTACAACAGCGTCTTTTGCAAGATATTGCCGACACTTTAACGGAATGTAAGCGCGGTGTGGATGATGTTAATAGTACTCAATCTGATGCCGTTGAAACCCTCACAACAGCCTTTACTCAGCTGAAAGAGCTTGCCGAATTGCAAAGTGAGCGTGTGATGCACTTATTGGCATCAGAAGTTGACGAAAGTGGTGATTCTTGGATGGCGGTTTTTGCCAATGAAACTAGTGCGACCTTGGAGCAGTTTGTTGAAACCACTGTCAATATGTCCGCAGCATCGATGAATTTAGTGGAAAAAGTCGACAAAATTAATCGCTCAGTACCTGATGTAATTAAAGCGATGCAAGACATAGACCAAATAGCCTCTCAAACAAATTTACTGGCGCTAAACGCAGCTATAGAGGCTGCGCGGGCAGGTGAGGCTGGTCGAGGTTTTGCAGTCGTGGCAGATGAAGTTCGGTCTTTATCAACTCGCTCGGCAGGGTTTAGTAATCAAATTCAGCAAAAACTGAAAAACATGGCTGACCAAATTGAAGCGTTAACTCACGATATCGGCGAAGTCGCTTCTCAGGATGTTACCTATGTGATGGAAGCGAAAAAAAATGTACATAATGCCATTGAGTTACTTATGACCAATGCATCGCGCAACAAAGGTCACGCTACGGCGCTAGAAGAGCATAACAAGTTACTACAGCAATCTTTATATGATGCGATGCGAGGTCTGCAATTTGGTGATATCAATTCACAGCACCTCAGTTTTACAGCCTCACAACTAAGTGCCATTAATACTCAGTTACATGAATTAATGGAGCCTGAAAATTTAACGGATGCAGGAAAGTTACAGCGGATTATTGATGGTCTGGTGAAGTTCAAAGCAGAAAAATCTAACCCTGTATCAGCTAACTCAATGGATAGCGGCGATGTTAACTTTTTCTAATCAATCTGTGTAAATGAAAAGGAACGTATATGGAAAAACATTGTATTCGACTACCGAGTAAATTTGATTTTCATCATCACAGAGTCTTTAACCAAGATTTGGAAGTACTACTCGCACATACCGATTTGAAGGAAATTGAGCTCGACTTTTCCCAAGTCCAGTACTTAGATAGTTCGGCTTTGGGAATGCTGGTATTAATGTCTAAAAAGAATGAGCAATCGGTACAGGCCAAATTAGTTATTCGCGGCGCTCAAGGTAATGCGCTGGATATCTTGGAAATGGCCAACATGGCAAAACTATATGCCTTTCTCTAATCCTTCACTTAACATAAGCCCGCCTTACTCTGTACTGGTCGTAGAAGACAGCACAGTATTTACCTTGCTCTATGAGCACTTTTTTAAAGAAAGGGGAGTACTGACAACAACGTGCTTAACATTGGCGGATGCGAGAAATGTCATTTCTCGGCCGCAGCAGCATTTCGATGTTGCCTTGCTTGATAACCACCTGACTGACGGGGAAGGGGTAACGCTGTTGCCAATGATAAAAGAGCATCTCAAAACCACGGCTGTCATTATGGTGAGTGCAAATGATGATGCAGATTTCTTTCTCAGAGCTTTTAACCAAGGTATTGATGATTATGCACTAAAGCCAGTTAATATGGATTTGCTCTGGCTCAAGATGAAAAAGTCGGTGCATCAGCGTCGCCTTGAAAAACTAAACAATGAGCAACGAGAAGCACTCAATCAATGGCGTGATGCAGAGTTACAAGAACAAGCGCTTGCTCGACACCTTATTGGAGCCATGTTTGCCAAAGTGCGCTCTGATGTTGATGCCATTCATTACTGGGTTAAACCCTCTTCGCAGTTTAGCGGAGACAGCGTGATTAATTGTCAGGGGGTTGATGGTAGTGACTATGTTATGTTGGCAGATGCTATGGGACATGGTTTAGCTGCAGCGGTTTCGTTAATGCCTGTTGTGCCAATATTTAAAGCCATGGCAGAAAAAGCCCTGCCCCTTTCAAATATTGTGTTTGAGCTGAATAGTAAGTTGACTCATTTATTGCCACAAGATCGCTTTGTTGCGGTGATCATTCTTCATATTCAACCTGCCAGTAAGATTATTGATGTGTGGAATGGTGCAATGCCACCAGTGCTCGTCCTAGATGAGCACGGTAAGTTAGTGAAGCAGCTTAATTCTGCCAATATGGCGCTTGGTATTTTACCAGATACCTTGTTTAGTGTTCATCCTGAACGGATAGAGCTTGTTGATAACCAGCGCATTATTATGTTTAGTGACGGCGTAATAGAAACCTTATCAGGTGACGGTGAGCTCCTTAGCCAAGAAGCACTGATTCCGCTACTCAATATGCCAGGTAAGCCACTTGAAGGGGTGAAAAAATATTTCAATATTGATTGCCCTCCTGCCTCTGATGATATTTCTATTGTTCAGATTGATACCCATAACATTCTCCAATCGTCTGTTACTTATAAGCCCAATCAGATTGCTCAGCAAAGTGCTTTCTTAATCGAGCATACCTTGTCTGGTGCGGCATTGGATTTACTTGATATACCTGGGCATTTTTCGGATCTGTTATCCAAACAACTGCCCCTGTCATTAGTGCAAAAAGTATTTACTGTTTTAACTGAGTTGTACATGAATGCATTCGAGCATGGCGTGCTTGGGCTAAATAGTGACATTAAATCGCAAGAAAATGGCTTTTTGACTTTCTACGAGCAAAAAGAGCAAAAAGTTAAAGAGCTGACAATAGAGCACAGAATTGTTTTACAAGTGCAATGGCAAAGTGATTTAAATCGATTAGAAATTTACATTAAAGACAGTGGTCATGGATTTTTTCATGACAATATTGAAAGCACTAACTTTTCTAAAAGCTATGGCCGAGGCTTAACTTTAATTGAGCACTTAGCTGATTCCCTTGAAATTATTGCACCTGGAAATGCCGTCCGGGTGGTACTCGTTGGAAGTGATTAACTATGAGCAAAAGTATTTTAATTGTTGATGATTCTGCGTCAATTCGCCAAATGGTCGAAGCGACTTTAAAGTCGGCTAGCTATCAAGTTACCTTGGCAAAAGATGGGCAAGAAGCCTATGACTTATGTAAAACCAAGAGCTTTGATTTTGTCTTAACAGATCAAAATATGCCCAGAATGGACGGCCTAACTTTGATTAAATCATTGCGAGGTCTCGCGACTTATCGCAGTAAGCCTATTGTAGTATTGACCACTGAAGCCAGTGAAGAAATGAAAGCGAAAGGCAAGGCCGCAGGTGCCACCGGTTGGATGGTAAAGCCCTTTGAACCGAGTAAGTTACTTCAAGTTGCAGCGAAAGTGCTGGGGTAAGGCGCTAGACCACATTTGGGACACACTATGTCGATGGATATGAGCCAGTTTCATGGCGTTTTTATTGAAGAAAGTCACGAGCATCTCGATGAGATGGAGCACTTGCTGTTGGCGCTCGACCCTAGTAGTCCTGATGTCGAAGAGCTAAATAGCATCTTTCGTGCTGCTCATTCCATAAAAGGCGGCAGTGGTATGTTCGCATTTGATGCTCTGATTACTGTTACCCATGTGATGGAAAACATCTTTGATCGCGCTCGACAAGGTAAATTTCAATTTTCAGCACGCGTGATTGACGGTTTGTTAAGTGCTGTTGACACACTGCGTACATTACTCAAAAGTTATACCGATGCGACTGAGCCGGATTGGGCATTAGTCAATACGGCGACAGCCGACTTGGAGTTAATTTTAGACCCCTCTAGTGAGCCCGCGGTTGACACTAAAGAGCAGGCTTATGGTTTTTTTGTTTCTGTTGGCGCTGAATCGTCATCTTCTGAGTCATCAGAGGGCTCAACTGAGGCGTCGGTCAAGGTTGGAGAGCGTGATGATGAAGGATTTGGCTTTTTTGAACCTTTAGTGAGTACATCGGAAGCTCCGATGGAAACCGGCGGGGAAGGATCTAATGAGGTCACTGAAAATGGCGATGATGAAGGATTTGGTTTCTTTGAGCCGTTACCTGGTCCAGCGACCGCTGAGTTAGATCAAGTTGACGATGAAGGCTTTGGCTTTTTTGCTCCCTCAGGCCAATCAGATAATCAAGTTTATGCTGATGAAAAGGGTTTCCCCGTAAGTGATGGCGTTAGTGAGGAGGCAATCACTCCTGCTACCGGATTAATGGATAAGCCGCGTCCTGCTGCGGCTAAGTTAGCGGTTACCGGAAGTGGCAAGGCCGACTCCAAAGCAAAACCTGAAAGTACAGAAGCCAGTAGTATTCGTGTTGATATTGTAAAAATAGACAGCTTGGTTAATTTGGTTGGCGAACTAGTGATCACCCAATCAATGTTAAATCTAATTGGTGATGAGCTTACTGGTCCAACCGTTGAACGGTTGCATAGTGCTTTGTCTGAGTTAGAGCGCAACACTCGCGAACTACAAGAGGGCATCATGTCCATTCGGATGTTGCCAATGTCTTTTGTCTTTAACCGGTTTCCTCGCGTGGTGAGAGACTTATCTAAGAAACTAAACAAAAAAGTCGACTTGCAAATTGAAGGTGGACAAACCGAAATTGATAAGGGATTAATTGAACGGCTGGTGGATCCGTTAACCCACCTTGTACGCAATAGTTTAGATCACGGCATTGAGCTGCCAGATGTTAGGGCGGCACGTGGTAAGCCTGAAACAGGTCGACTCACCCTTAAAGCAGAGCAAAAAGGCGGCAATATTCTTATTTCTGTTTTGGATGATGGCGGCGGTCTAGATCGTGATCGTATTCTCGTCAAAGCCTATGAAAACAATATTGATGTAGTGGAAAATCCGACCGACCAGCAGGTCTGGCAGTTGATCATGTCCGCAGGATTTTCAACAGCCGCTGAAGTGACCGATGTATCGGGTCGCGGCGTTGGTATGGACGTAGTGAAACGAAATATCGAGTCGATGGGTGGACGTTTAGAGATAGAATCCGAAGCGGGTTTAGGGTCTTCTTTTCAGATTCGTTTACCCCTCACACTGGCTATTTTAGATGGTATGTCCATTGCCGTCGGCGGGCAAATGTTCATTATTCCTTTAGTTAATATTATCGAATCTGTGCAACCTGATAAGCCTCAACTTAAGTGCATTGGTAACCAGAAAGTGCTGGATTTACGTAATGCTTATTGGCCGATCGTGCGGTTACATCAGGTGATGGAAGTTGAGCCTAAATCAGAGGACCCCTGTGAGGGGATTCTGGTTTTAATTGAAACCAGCAAAACTCGCTTTGCCCTATTAGTGGATGAGTTAATTGGCCAACAACAAGTTGTTATTAAAAGTTTAGAGCAGCACTACCGCCGTGTTCCAGGAGTGGCTGGCGCCACCATTATGGGAGATGGCAGTGTTGCATTGATCTTAGATGCAGAGTCTCTCGCTTTACGCGTGGAAGAGTCGGTCGCAGTAAGGAGTGGGAATGAATAATCAACCAACAGTGGCTCCAGCGAGCCAAGACACGGTCTCCTTAGAGTATCTAACTTTTACCTTAGGTGATGAGCATTACGGTCTCGATATTATGAAAGTACGTGAAATTAGAGGCTATGAACCCGTGACCAAAATAGCTAATGCCCCCGCGTTCATTAAAGGTGTTCTCAATCTGCGTGGCGACATTGTACCTATTGTTGATTTGCGGCTTAAGTTTAATGTGGGTGAAGCCAGTTACAACGAATTTACCATTGTCATTATGCTCCACATTAATGAGCGCATTGTTGGGATAGTGGTTGATGCTGTGTCCGATGTCATCAATATGCAGGCGTCTGATATTAAACCTCCACCAGAGTTTGGTGTTGCTTTTGACAGTCAATATTTATATGGCCTCGCGCCGGTGAATGAACAAATGATTATTTTATTGAACATCGAAAAATTGATTTCCAGCCAAGAGCTGGGCTTATTTGACAATAATGCTGTGGCGCTGGAGGGATAACTATGGGTATCGCATCTTGGTTTGGTAATAGTGAGCAACAAAAGTCGTTAGCTCGGGCTAGCTTGGCATTAGACAACAGCAGTACTTGTTTTATGCTTGCCGATGCTCAGCGCAATATTGTCTATGCAAACAAAGCTGTAGTGGCGATGCTGACAGAGGCTGAGAGCGATATTCGCAAGGATTTACCTCAGTTCTCTGTTGCCGCAATGATTGGTAGTAGTATCGATGTTTTCCATAAGCAGCCACAGCATCAAAAAAATATTCTGAGCCAGCTAACCACAACCCATACTGCCGAAATCACCGTTGGGGGGCGTTGTTTTCGGTTAGTGCTTAACCCACTGCGTAATGAGCTAGGTGAATCGCTCGGCACCTCCGTTGAGTGGCACGACCTTACTGAGTTGAAAAAGCATGCGCTGCTGTCATTGCGGGTGACTTCGGCCCTTGAGGCCACATCATCGAATGTGATGGTGGCCGATGTTGAACGTAACATTATATTTATGAATCAGGCTGTTGAGCGCATGCTACGCGAAGCTGAGTCAGATTTGCGTAAGGCGTTGCCACATTTTTCAGTGGATTCGTTGTTGGGCAGCAATATGGATATCTTCCATAAAGACCCTTCTCACCAACGTCAGCTACTGGCAACCCTAACGAAAACATACGTGGGTAATATCGTGGTGGCAGGGCGCAGCTTTCGCCTGATTGCTAATCCTATTTTTGATGACAAAGGTGATCGCTTAGGCTCTGTTGTTGAGTGGATAGATCGCACCAAAGAAGTGGCAGCAGAGCAAGAGCTCAGTCGTATTCTTGGTGCACTTGATACCACCACGACCAATGTGATGATCGCTGATACTGAACGTAAGATTATTTATATGAATAAGTCTGTGGAAACCATGCTAAGTGCTGCTGAAGCAGACTTAAAAGCCGTACTGCCAAATTTTTCGGTGGCAAAAATAGTAGGCAGCAATATGGATATCTTTCACAAAAATCCTGCCCATCAAATGCATTTGTTAGAAAAATTAACTAAATCTTATACCGCGAATATTGTCGTTGGTAAGCGTCATTTCAGACTAGTGGCGAACCCTATTTTTGCTAAAGATGGCTCGCGCCTTGGTTCCGTCGTGGAATGGTTAGATCGTACTCAGGAAGTATTTATTGAAGCGGAAGTGAATTCAGCTGTTGAAGCGGCGGCGGCGGGTGATTTTAGTAGCCTCGTTTCGACAGAGGGCAAAGAAGGCTTCTTCTTAAAATTATCCGAAGGTTTAAACTCGTTACTTCGCACTACTGAAAGTGGATTAAATGATATCGGTCGTGTGCTTAAGGCAATCTCTGAGGGCGACTTAACCGAACGGGTGGAAGCGGATTATCAAGGGACGTTTGAGTCTTTAAAAAATGGCTGTAATCAAACCGCGCAAAACTTATCCCAAATGCTCGGTGAAATTCGCCAAGCAGCCGACACCATTAACACCGCGTCGAGTGAAATATCTCAAGGTAATACGGACTTGTCTAGCCGTACAGAGCAGCAAGCGTCAAGCCTTGAAGAAACAGCGTCTAGTATGGAAGAGCTAACCGGTACAGTGCGTCAAAATGCTGATAACGCCAGACAGGCTAATACCTTATCAGCCAAGGCGTCAGAAGTTGCAGTTAATGGCGGTGAATTAATCGAGCAAGTCGTTAAAACCATGGCCTCCATTAATGAATCATCACAAAAAATATCCGATATTATTGGCGTGATTGATGGCATCGCCTTCCAAACCAATATATTGGCATTAAATGCCGCCGTCGAAGCGGCTCGCGCCGGAGAGCAGGGGCGTGGGTTTGCCGTGGTGGCATCGGAGGTCAGAACCTTAGCGCAGCGCTCAGCCAATGCCGCAAAAGACATTAAAGCGCTGATTTCTGACTCAGTTGGCAAAATTAATAATGGTAATGAGCTGGTAGGGAAATCAGGCGATACCATGAAAGAGATTGTCACCTCCATTAAGCGGGTTAACGATATTATGGCGGAAATCGCTGCCGCTTCTACCGAACAAGCTTCTGGGCTAGATGAAGTAGGTAAGGCCGTTAACCAAATGGATGAGATGACGCAGCAAAACGCGGCGCTGGTGGAGCAAGCAGCAGCTGCTGCTGAAAGTTTGTTATCGCAAGCCGCGCAGATGGCACGCAATGTCGCGCAATTTAAACTAGATGAAAGTCAGCAGCATCAACTTGTTGCTCCGCAATTATCTCAGCCTGTATCAAGGCCGAACATTGGAGCCAAAAAAACGGTCGTGACACGAACACCGGTGAAACCAGCAAAATCCGATGACGATGAGTGGGAAAGTTTTTAACCTTGTGGGCGTTTTACACATAACACAAATGATGAGTTGTGGGCTCATGACACTCGCGTTTAGTTGTCATGAGGGCTGCTCATGGCGTGTTAGTGGAAGCGAAGAGAGCTGAGCTCATGACACAAGCGGATAAATGGTTAGTTGATTTGGCAGAGATCTTAGCTCATGACACAAACGGATAATTGGAATGACAGAGAGTTTCGCTACGGCAAAGCCGATTTTGATGCCGTAAGAAGTCTGCTATATCAATTAACGGGGATCCGCCTAGCCGATAGTAAGGACTCGATGGTGTACAGCCGATTGGCACGACGCGTTAGGGCGCTAAAGCTGACTGGTTTTACGCAGTATTTAAGCTATCTAGAGCATCACCCGGCTGAAGAAGAGTTGTTTATCAATGCTCTTACCACGAATTTAACCTCATTTTTTCGTGAGCCACATCATTTTGATGTGCTGAGAGAGTATTTAATGGCGCATCCGCGCACTCGTACTATTTGGTGTGCCGCCAGTAGTACCGGTGAAGAGCCTTACTCAATCGCCATGGTCGTCGCAGAAACCTTTGGTCGCTTTGATGTGCCGGTGAAAATTATTGCTTCGGACATTGATAGTCAGGTTTTGCAAAAAGCTCAAGCTGGTATTTACCAGCTCGAGCGTATCAAAGCACTGTCAGGTGAGCGTTGTAAGCAGTTTTTTTTCAAAGGCAAAGGGCGTCAGGAAGGGTTGGCTAAAGTGGTGCCAGAGTTACAGCAAATGATAGAGTTTAGGCAGTTAAATTTACTTAATCCAACGTGGTCGGTAAAGGGGCCAGTGGATGTTATTTTCTGTCGTAACGTCATGATTTACTTTGATCGATCAACGCAATTACAAGTTCTGACACGAATGGTGCAGTTAATGCCAAGTGATGGCCTTTACATTGCGGGTCACTCGGAAAACTTTAGTCATGCTAGTCATTTAGTTAAGCCTGCCGGACGGACTACTTATCACCCTAATTTGGCTGTGAGGTAAGATTGTTTACATTTGACGTTAATAATTCACACTTGGCACCAAACCGATATTATGATCGGCATTTTGATTGTGATGCCGTCAAAATACTACCCGGTGAATACTTTGCGACTAAGCATAATACCTTGATTGTCACAGTGTTGGGCTCGTGTGTTTCGGTGTGTTTGCGCGACCCACTGTTAGGTATTGCAGGGATGAATCATTTTTTACTACCACAAGATAACAGCCAGCAAGATAGTGTGTTATCAGAGTCGGGTCGTTATGGCATTTATGCCATGGAAATATTGATCAACCATCTATTAAAGTTAGGAGCAAAAAAAGAGCGCCTCGAAGCCAAGGTGTTTGGTGGTGGTAATGTGCTGAAAGGGTTTATGACAGTTAATGTTGGCGAGCGAAACGTTGAATTTGTGCAAGATTATCTGAATACCGAACAGATCCCTATTATTGCCAGTGACTTGCTCGATATATACCCGCGTAAGGTTTACTTTTTTCCTGACACTGGTCGGGTGATGGTTCGTAAGATTAAAAACTTACACAATAGCACCATTATTGATCGTGAAAGTGAGTACCGATTGAAATTACGTACTCAGCCTGAAAGTGGGGAAGTGGAGCTGTTTAATGACTGAAAAAATAAAAGTATTAGTAGTTGATGATTCAGCTTTAATTCGTAGCTTACTAGGTGAAATTGTACGCTCGGAGCCTGACTTTTTACTGGTTGGGGTTGCGCCCGATGCTTACATCGCGAAAGACATGGTGAATACTCATAGTCCTGATGTCATCACCCTCGATGTCGAAATGCCTAAAGTGGATGGATTAACTTTTTTAGATCGCCTGATGAAAGCCAGACCAACTCCCGTGTTAATGGTGTCAAGCTTAACTGAGCAAGGTGCAGATGTAACACTTAAAGCATTAGAGTTAGGTGCAGTGGATTTTTTTCCCAAGCCTAAGCTAGATATAGCTAAAGGAATTGAAGATTATCGTAGTGAAATCGTAGCCAAAATTCGCTCCGTGGCGAGTGCAAAATTACAGCGACGGCCACCTACGCTAAGTCCAAGTGCTTACACCTTCAAATTTAAAACCACGGAAAAAGTCATTGCCATAGGTGCCTCTACAGGGGGAACCGAAGCATTAAAATCCCTGTTATCTGAAATGCCAGTAGACAGTCCTGCGATAGTGATTACTCAGCATATGCCTCCGGGCTTTACTAAAACGTTTGCCGAACGTTTAGATACACACTGCGCAATATCTGTGAAAGAAGCGCAAGATGGTGAGCGTTTACTTCCTGGCTGTGCATATTTGGCGAAGGGTGATTTACATTTATTAGTGATACGCAGCGGCGCGGATTATCGAATAAAGTTTGATGATGGTGAGCGAATAAGTGGTCATAAGCCTTCGGTGGATGTGATGCTTAAATCGGTCGCGAGAGCGGTTGGACAAAATGCACTAGGTGTGATTTTAACGGGAATGGGCAAAGACGGCGCCGCCGGTATGTTAGAAATTGCTCAAGCGGGTGGCATAACCATAGCGCAAGATGAAGCTAGCTCAGTTATTTTTGGTATGCCCAAGGCAGCCATTGAAATGGGGGGCGTGCAAATGATTTTAGGATTACAAAATATACCCGCTCAAATAGTCAAAAGCATGAATCACTTAGGCACCGAGTATCGAGTTTAAGCTGGCTGATAATCACTAAACTTGCCTCCTTTTTAGCACCTTTGTAATATGCTTGTTTTCATTGTCAAAGGCGCGTTATGTTTCTCGATCCTAGTTGGCGGGTTTTAGTGGTAGGTGATGGTGATTTTTCATTTTCGGCAGCGTTAGCAGAGCGTTTCCCTCCTCGCTATTTGTGCGCGACTATTTACGACAGTGTGGCCACGCTTGCTAGTAAGTATGGTGAGCAATATCGACTGCAATTACTTCAGGCACAAACATCTTTTCCGGTTCAAGTATTAACCGAATTTGACGTGACAGACCCGCAACAATGGCAAACCTTGGCCGCAAATCATCAACAATTTGATTTAATTATTTTTCAATTTCCTTTAGTGCCGGGTTTTACCTCCAAAGCAGAATTTGAAGCCCACGGTAGGATCGACAGTAACTTACGTAATCGCCGTTTATTGCATCAGTTTTTATTACACTCCCAGAAATTTGGCCTTAACCCTGATGGCGCGGGCCTTATCTATATCAGCTCAAAAGAGGTTAAGCCTTATAGTGAGTGGGATATTGAGCATAGCTTGCACCTTAAAACCGATTTACAGTTTTTGGGTAAAATGCCGTTTTCATTCGAGCAGTTTCCCGGTTATCAAATGCGTAATGTGGATCGAGATAAGTTTGTGCGCGATACCGCAAGTTTCACTTATGTGTGGCAGCTTGATCTATGTCTCCAAGCGATTCCTGCTGCGTTAGCTATATCATTACAGGCTAACGCGCCAGAGATTGAAACGGACTTGCCTTATTGTGAACTTTGTCAGGCGGGCCCTTTTCATTCGCAACAAGAGCAACGCGATCATCACGCCTCTAAGCGTCATCTAAAAATGCAAGGATTTCACCAGCGCTGGTTGGAAGATTTAGGGTTATTTGAAGCAGAGGTAAATGAATAACCTCAATTCTTTTAAACCAAGCATTCAAATTGAAAGTATGTTTTACCGTAAAATTTCGTTTTCAGGGACTATTCACAGCTTTTTTCGGGCAAAGCATACTTTCGCTTCATTCTAAGTTCGGCCTATTCGTACTATTTCGCTTATCCATAACTTGATTAGTTAGGATTTATTGGGCCTTAACTCATTGAATATGTCATTGAGCTGCTCTTGGTCTAGCTGCAGCTGATCCAGTATGATTTGTTCGCACCCTTGCCACTCATCTTCACCTTCAGGCAAACACGCGCGCCGTGCAATCTTGATAATTGAAATTAAATCTAGACCAATGGTATTAACGTATTTAGAGCGCGTTAACTCTGCTAAATCATATTGATGGTAAATAATTTCAATTAGCTGCTTGGGCAATTGCCAGCGTTGCGCCAGCATTGCTGCAATTGTCGGGTGGCACGAGCCATAATAGTCCTTCTCTGGCTTTAATAAGTGATACCAACCATCTTGTTTTGCCCGAGGTAGCATGTCGGTTTCGTAGTTATCAAACGACACGATCATGACGGGGATCCCTGCCATGTGAAATAAACTTAACATATAAGCTGTTTCAGCTAGCTGCGGTTTTTTTAGTTGTTTAGCTACGCGGATGCTGGCTAAACCAAGCTGATTTATTTGTTGCCAAAAGTTCACTAATGCGGGGCTTTGTTCAAAGGCGTTTTTTAGTGCTATCGCTTTGACTAATGGAATGGTGCGAGCCAAGCCGAGCATCAGCACCGCTTTATGTACAGATGTTACCTTTTTATAGAGCATGTATTCGGCAGAGTTGACTAGCTGCAATATCACACTGGACATCGCCATATCTGACGCAATGAGCTCGGCGAGAATGTCAATTTTCGGCTCTTTTTTATCGGCCTCCTCTAACAACTTGAGCAATGTATCAGGCTGGGGCGGGATAATCAGCTCGGACAAAACGCGTTTTTCTTTACTGCTCAGGTTAGTCGCCATCATTTTCCTCGCGAGATTGGCTAGAAGACATTTACCATAAAACACTGGCCGTCATAGTTTCAATTATAGAGTAAATAAATTAGTGATATCAGCAGCATGGAAATAGGCTGTTGACCCATAGTTAAATTTAGCAGTCTATTTTGCAACTCACATTTATAAACTATTTATTTTTACACGAAAGTTTTTCTTATGGCCTAAGGTCTATCTAATCAACCTGTATGTTGCAGGGGTGTTAAGGTTAAGTATCTATTTTGTTGCTTGTGATGGAGCTAGATACGCATAACCTCAATTAATTGATAGTTAACTTAGACTGTACAAAGGTCGCCTACAAGGTAAGCCAAGTATGGTTAACGAGGAACAAACCATGAACAAAACAGCACAAAATGTCTTTACTGGTGCCGCTCTTGCGATGGCAATGGCTGGTATGTCACAACTGGCTCATGCCGGCAGTACAGAGAAAGCAGCGACTAACTCAACAGACTTGGTACATTGTTACGGTGTGAATGTATGTGGTGGCCACAATGATTGTAAAACCGCAGATAATGCCTGTGCTGGTAAAGCTAGCTGTAAAGGCCAAGGTTTTGTGGCTATGCCAAGTAAGGCCTGTGGTGACGTTGGCGGTGACGTTAAAGATGACTGGAAAGGTGAAACAACTAAAGCGGAATTAGTACAATGTTATGGCGTGAATACCTGTAAGGGCCACAATGATTGTAAAACTGCTGACAATGCCTGTGCCGGTCATGCCAGCTGTAAAGGCCAAGGTTTTGTAAATACGCCAGCTAAATCGTGCACTGATATCGGCGGTAAAACCAGCGCTTAACTCTAAACTCATAGCGGGCATAGTACTCGATACAGCTTGCCTTTGGTCATCAACACGATACGAAGGCAAGCAGATCTGGTATATCCACCTATTAGGAATAATATGATAAACGATCAGCTCACCCACGACTTTCTCGGTTTTGGTTTAGGCTTGCGCACAGCCCACTTTGAGCATGTGTTACAGCATCAGCCACAGGTGGATTGGTTTGAAGTGTTATCAGAAAATTTTATGGTGGCGGGTGGCAAACCGAAATATTATTTACATGCGATTGCCGAGCGATATCCGTTGGTGATGCATGGCGTGTCTATGTCCATTGGCGGCACCGACCCGCTGAACATGGATTATCTTAAAGCACTGAAAAAACTCGCTAATGAAGTGCAGCCAAAATGGATTTCCGATCACTTATGTTGGACTTCAGTGCACGGTCAAAACAGCCATGATTTATTGCCGTTACCTTACACGCAAGACACCATTAACCATGTCGCAGCGCGAGTTGGGCAAGTGCAAGACTTTCTCGGGCGGCGTATTTTACTGGAAAACGTATCAAGTTATTTGTCGTATCAAGATTCGACCATGGATGAGTGGGATTTTTTAAACGCGCTCGCCGAGCAAGCCGATTGTTTGATTTTGCTCGATATAAATAATATTTACGTTAGCGCCCGCAATCATGGCTTTGATCCCCTCGAATACTTAAGCAAGATCAACCCTAAGCGAGTACAGCAATTTCATCTCGCGGGTCATAGCGACTACGGCGACTATGTGATTGATACCCACGATCAGGACGTAGTAGAGCCGATTTGGCAGTTGTACCAACAAGCGCTGCAGCGTTTTGGTTTAGTTAGCACCATGATTGAACGCGATGGCAATATTCCCGAATTTCCAGCACTGCAACAAGAGCTGCAGCAAGCGGCAATGTTGGCCGCTAAACAATTTCCCCATTTAGTGAACCGCACCTTTGAGGCCGCGGTCTTAGCGCAAGGACAAACGACATGAGTGAGTCATTACGCCAGTTGCAATACGCCTTTATGGATTATTTAAACACAGGTGAAACGGCATCATTCCAACCTCAAATTGTTGCACAGGGCAAGGTTGCAACAGGCACGCGGCTGGCGATTTATCGCAATGCCTATCGCATTCGTTTAACCGAAACCATCGAAACTGACCACGAAGTGCTTGGCCTTTATTTAGGTGATGACTTATTTGATCAAATGGTTCAAGGCTACATTCAGCAATGTCCTTCAACGGTAGCGTCATTAAGGGATTTTTGCGATGCTTTACCGACATTCTTAGCTCAGAAAATGCCTTTTTCTGAGCATCCCATTTTAGCCGACATTGCTGCCTTTGAGCGCCGCTTGCTTAATGCTTTTGATGCGCCCGATGCACAACGTCTTGGCTTTAGTGATTTACAGCAGCTACCTGTGCCAGATTGGCCCCGTTGTCAGTTGCGGTTTCATCCTAGCGTACAGATTTACAGTTGCCAAAGTAATGCGGTGGAAGCTTGGCAAAGTATTAAAGCTGGGCACGCGCCCGCAGAGCCTGATTATAGTGCTACTCGACACTGGCTGTTATGGCGTGGCGATACTCTGTTGACCGAATTTATCTCCCTCGCACCTTTTCAACATGAATTACTAATGGGTTTTATCCAAGGTCGTAATTTCGCTGAGCAATGTGAATTGATGATGCAGTTTTTCGACGCAGAACAAGCTCCGCAGCAAGTGCTAAGTGCGTTGCAAGCTTGGTTTGAAATGGGGCTGATTATAAGCCTTTGTACGTAATGGCTTAATCTGCAGCAGAATGATGACTTGTTACGCTAATTTTGCAAATCATAACAATATTAAAATCTATCTGTGATTTATATTGCAGCTTTAAATATCCTTACTGACAAAAAAGCTGTTAATAGATTATAGTCGCGGCTTTCATGCAAAAGTATTAGGTGGCAGGCTTGGCTCTAAATTATACCGGTAAAATATTGGCACTTACTGGCGCACTGTTGGGGTTAACAGCATGCGGTGGCGGATCGGGTGGCAGTGATACGGGCAACAGTAGTGATGGCGGAGCTGGGGGGCAACCCAGTATCATACCAAGTTCCGTGCCGAGTATCGCTCCAAGCTCTTCGCCGAGCCCTTCACCAAATATCATTCCGAGTGCCGCTCCGAGTACAGAGCCTACGCTACAAGTGGCTATTACCACTCGCGTCAGCACTGGCGGGCAAATTACACCAGCCCAACTGCAAGTATCACAGGGTGAAAGTGTTAGTGTTAGCGTTCAAGCAAGCTCGGGCTATCAACTATTGAATATCCAAGGCTGTGGTGGTCAATTATCTGCGATGCAGTATCAGTTTAACGCAGTGCAAAATTGTCAGATCCAAGCCGAATTTATCTCCAACCCAGAGCTCGCATTGCAGCGGGGCGATCATCGTTTGGTCTCTGAAACAGAGCTAATTAGCTTTGCTCAGCAGCAAATTACTGAGCTTGGGCAAGTGCAACAGAGTCTTTTAGCTCAGATTTATCAAGGCGCCATTGTGCCTACAGCAAGAAATAGTCAGGAGGTTGCAGCGGTTAATGATACTCAAATTGCTCAGGCAATTACCGCTCCGCTAACTTGGAACCCAAGCCATGACAGCATCACTTTTAATGTGGTTGATCCCAGCCAAAGCACCATTGTATTGCGCGCCAATCAAAACGGCGGTGGCGACCCTTCACAAGCGGGATTGATTGTTGCGGGAGAGCAAAATGGTCATCGATATAGTGCTATGGCGGCTAATTTATTTGCGGTTAATACCAATGCCGAAACCGACCAGTTATTAAAAAACTTGCTTACTTGGCTAACCGCGCGCGATCTTTCTAGTGGTCAGTTAAAGGTGATTACCAGCCATGTGCCGTCTAACGCTGACAGCTGGTATTTCCCTCATAATGAGCGGATCCGCAGTTGGTTAGATACTCACTTTGCCGCTCGCTATCAGATTAATGCTGCTAATACTTGTGACTATGAAGCCTTGTTGGATTGTATTAATCAGCTGCAGCCCGATTTAATTATTCTTAGTGACATTGACCGCGAAGAACGCGGTAACACCGCCCTTGAGCCAGCCATTGAATTAGCAAAACGTAATAAAATCCCATTGCTGGTGGCTAATTATCGCCGCCAAGCCAGTGCCATGAGTGCAGACTTGTACCGATATATGGCACTGCACACCAGTGGTAACTATTGGTCTAAGCATCAAGTGGTGAATGCATTGCCAAGTGAGCAGATGGCAGCAGATGCCGACCTTACCAAGGTCGCGACATTATTCACAAAATACGGCCAAGGACAGGTTGCCAGTGACAGCGTAACAGGTTGTAACACTAACTATATCAATTGCGGTGATGCAACCTTCAGTGCCGAGTTTAAAAGTGCAGCAGACTGGCTGCGCTCAGGCGCTATCGCTGTTGACGATTGGGGTTTAGATGTTTTTAACGGCACTTCCGCGTCGAGCTATCGTGTACTGAAAACCGCCCTGCTATTAGCAGATAAATACCGCCAGCAAATTGATTACCCGATTACCTTGGCGCAGCCAAAAGCCTTTTCTGAGGCGCTACTTGCTGATTGGCTGGTAAGCTATGCCCGTGCTAAAAATGCTGCCCAGCCTGATTTAGGCCAATTTGTGGTGGACAAAAGCCAAGTTCAACAAGGTAGCAATAGTCACTATGCTTATCCCGCGACTGCAGAGCAAACCCTGTGGGTTGAAGTGCCTTATCAAGGCCAATGGACCACCACGGGGTGGTATGCGCTGCCTGGGCAAACCATTAGCTTAACGCGCCTTGATAGCAATAGTGCCAATGTAAAGATTAAGCTTAACTACCATAGATCAAACACTAACCGCGTTTTTAGCGGCGCTAATTATTACTCGCCATTAGAGCTGGAGCAGTCTCGCTTATCGTTGGCTGCAGGTGAAACCACCACCTTTAGTAGCCCCTATGGTGGCCCGATTTATTTGTATATTAATGGCGGAGAAGCGCCGTATCGGGTGAATGTGAAAGCCCAAGGCATTAGCTTTCATCCGGCGATTTTAGACCCTAGTGATGACGCACAAGTGGCACGCTTTACGCAGCTGATGTTGAACACAGAAATCCCCCATGTTGACTTGCGCACCGAAGGCGCTGAGCAGCATATGCGTCGTGATAAATTTTTAGGCGCTAGCAGCGTGGATGCGGGGGCAGTGGCCACGCTGTTAAAGTCGGTACAAGAAGATCACATCGGTGCGGTTTACACCTTAGCTGGCTTTAAGGTGCAAGGTAAAACCTTGGCCGAGTCATTACCTACCAATGTGTTAGCCAGTTGTACCGGCTTATTTGGCCGTGATGCTTGTGTCGATACTTCACTCCATACACGACAGCTGATCCAACATGCTAACTATGACCAAAACGCCCATTGTGGCGCAGGTTGTAGTGGTAACCCTTGGGACGCGGCATGGAATATTTCGCCAACCGGTTGGGGCGATAATCATGAGCTGGGTCATAATCTGCAAACCAACAAGTTGAATGTGCAATACGCAGCCGCAGCGGGTCGCAATGATTGGGGGCAATACGGCTCACGTGCGGGGGAGAACTCCAACAATATTTTCCCTTACTTTGTTAAATGGCGCGCCCATTACCAACGTGACTTGCAAACCAGTATTATCACTGATGGTCACATGAATCATAAAGACTTGTTTTATGTGTTTATGTCTGACGCATTGGCACTGAAAAATAGCCAAGGCGATCGCGTGGTACTCGGTAGTCGCTGTAGCGCGTTAGACTCAGGCGATCGTTTTGAAGGGCCATGGGCCAGTAATGCTTACGCCACTCACAATGGCTATCGCATGGCGTTTTATATTCAATTAGCGTTGCAAAACCATAAAGCGGTACTGAGTGATGGCAGCCAGTTAGAGAACGGTTTTCACTTGTTTACCTTGATGTATCAATACAGCCGTATTTTTGCCGATGCCGCGCGCGATCAAGCTAGTTGGGATGCGCAAAAAGCCAGCTTAGGTTTTGCCCAATTTGCTTACTCTGGCGATGCCACTTATGGTGGTCGTAATGTGTCGAGCATACCGGGTAGCGATTTTATGTTGGTGGCCTTGAGTTATTTGACCGCAAAAAACTGGCAGCCGTATTTTGACATGTTTGGATTACGTTACTCTGACTTAGCTGCAAGCCAAGCGGTAGCTAACGCAACCAAGGGGAGTGTGACGCCGGGGATGTATGTGTTAGAAACCGACCTGCCGCCAGTGAATATGAGTGAAGGCTTAGACTTTATTGCGCTGGATTTAGCCAATCCGACGGCGCGCTGGCCCAGAGATAACAGCTCGCCTGCGGATTGTGGGTTGTAGGCTGCTTGTTGTGTGATGCGGATGCCAGCTTGATTCTTATAATCGATTCCGCCTGCTCCTGAAGGGGATTGAACGTGTTATTGAAATTAATGCGTTAATTTTGTCAACAGAGCCGGGAGTAGAAGGCAGGGCAAACGCATGAATATTTTTGAACGATAAGTGATGTTTTATTAGACGAATATCTGCCGCAAGGAAGCGGCAGTTAAGCCATCAAGGATGATTTCACGGCGTTTCGTATAATAAAATGTGACTTGTTTGAAGGTTGTGCTCAAATATTGTACGTTCATGCGTTCGTCCTGCTATTACATCCCTTAACAATAAGCGTTAATATTATCTTCAGTTAACTGGCAATATTAGCCAGATAGGGGAAGATAAATGAGTAATCTGCGTGATCAAGTATGGGCTTGGTATCAACAAGGTGAAATCAAGGCTGAACAGATGCCCAAAGCGTTGGCGTTGGCTGGCAAGACGCAGCCAGAAGTGGCGTGGCGTGAGGTGATAGGGCAATTATTGCTTTGGCTGGGTGTGCTGTTTGTTGGTGCGGGCGTGATCATCTTTTTCGCCTTCAATTGGCAAGAGTTAGGTAAATTTGGCAAGTTTGCACTCGTGCAAGGCTTGTTGCTGATTTGCGCCTTGGCTTATGGCGTGTTGCGCTGGCAAGAGCGTGATATCAACCCTAGAGGTTTAGGCGCGACTAAGGCCAATGCCAGTTTGCTGGGGTTAAGCTTAATGATTGGCGCGTTATTAGCATTGGTGGGGCAAACCTATCAAACCGGCGCTGATCCTTGGCAGTTGTTTGCTATTTGGTCGCTGTGCTTACTGCCATTGGCGTGGTTGGCGGGCTTTGATTTGTTGTGGCTTAAGCTATTGGCATTAATCAACCTTACTTTAGTGTTGTATTTTCATACTTGGCCGCAGGCTTGGTGGTTTTTTGATTCTTATGTATTTGTGTTAGTTGCGATAAGTTTATTCAATGGCGTGGTTTATTTGGTTTTCTTGGCCGCGCAAAAGCTTAATATTGCACGCTTAAATGCGCCTATTTGTCAGTCCCTTAGTATTTTATTGGCGCTGGTCGCGCTGACTTGGTACGGCTGCTGGCAAGCTCTTGAAATTGGCGATTCTTCCCCTTTTAGCTTTTACTTGCTCTACAGTGCGACAGTGTTTTTGCTATCGCGCTTTGTCTTTAAACAGTTATTACCGCTGGCCTTGGTGTGCTTTAGTGCCATTGCGGTGAGCACGGTTTGGCTAGGGCGGAATATGTTTGATACCAGCAGTGAGGTGGGCGTATTTTTCTTTTTAGCCATGTATATCGTGGGCGCGACAGCAGGGATATCGGTTTGGTTAACCAAAATGCGCGCCTTGTTTAACACCGCCGAGCTCAATGGGAAGGCCAGCCAATGAAAACTGAAAATGCGCAATTATGGCAAGCGTTGCAACAAGCGAGATGCGTTGATACTGCGTCGCCTCTACCTGATCAGCCATTAATGCCACCTTGGTATTTAGGCATTCTACAGGGCTTTGCTGGCTGGGTGGCGGCTTTGTTTTTACTCGGCTTTATGGGCAGCTTTTTGGCGTTGTCATTGGGTGAAGTGCTTGACGAGGGGATCTTGTTCATCGGTGCAATCTTTGTGGTGCTTGGTGCGGTACTGGATCGTAAGTCGCTGCAACAACAGGTATTTGTTACTCAGCTGGCGTTGGTGTTTGGTTTAAGTGGCTTACTGGGCGTTGGCTGGGGACTGTCAGAAATACTGGGCTATCGCAGTGAGCAAGCTTGGTTTTTCAGTTTTGGTGCATTGCTGATTGTTCACAGCGCATTTATTAATAATCGCTTGAGTGTGTTTTTAAATAGCATTGGCATTGCTGGCTGTATTACTGGCTTACTGTATCAATGGCAGATGATGAGCGTGATGCCGCTGGTGATGCTGGTGTTGGCGATAGGGCTATGCTTGAATTTAGAGCGCTTCGGCGCACATTATGGCCGTTTATGCACCTTGGCCTATGGCTTTGCGAGCTGGACCTTGTTGGCTCAAGCTTTATTAAGTCTTGGCGCGTCGGAGTTAGATTTTTTCAGCGCGACTATTGGTGAGCTTTCCATTTGGTCTTGGCTATTGCCTTGGTCACTGAGCCTACTGGCCAGTTTGTTGTTGGTGCGCCATATTTTTGCGCAAAGGCAAATCTCGTTATCGACGCCTGTAGGCTATGGAGCGATGGCCACTGTGGTGGTGATTGGCGCGCTAGCCGTGCCATTAACGGGGCTAAGCACGGCGGTACTGTTTTTATTATTGGGCTTACAACTGCGCGATAAGGTATTTACGGCGTTAGCTATTTTCAGCATTCCACTGTTTATTAGCGCCTATTATTACTCCCTTAGTGTGAGCCTGTTAGAAAAATCCCTATTACTGACCGCATTAGGCGTGGTGCTGTTATTTGCACGTTGGGGGCTTAATCGTTACCTGTCTCAGCCAAGTTCAGTCGCATCACAGGAGGCGTTATGAAATCATTACAGCGAGTAAAGCGGAGTATCGCCGCAGTGGTGCTATTAAGTGTAGGCCTATTGGCGATGATCAATTGGGATATCGTTAAACGTGAGGCTTGGTTAGCTGAAGGGGAGGTGGTGCGCCTTGAACTGGCGCCGGTTGATCCCCGCTCGTTAATGCAGGGGGATTACATGACGTTAAATTATCAGATCATGGCAAGGATCCGCGCAGCAACTGATGGCGACAACCTGAATGGTTATGTCCGGATTAAGCGCAATGCCGATTTGGTCGCGCAGTTTGTTGGTTTTGAATCCAGCTATCTTGATGCCAGTGCGTTGCCTAAAGATGAACTATTGCTGCAAGTTCGACTGCGCGGCGGCCAAGTTAAATTGGCAACCAATGCGTTCTTTTTTCAAGAAGGCCAAGGCGAGCGTTTTGAGGCAGCGAAATATGGCGAGTTTAGAGTGAATGAACAGGGCGAGTTGTTGCTTGATGCCTTGCTTGATCAAAATTTGAAACCACTATAGATAATAAAACAGATAATAAAACAGATAACAAAACGGGAGTCTAAGCTCCCGTTGACTTTTTAAGTTAACTCTCGCTGCTAATCCCTGCCCATCGAACAACTCAGATTTGTTGAACTTTGCTTTTCACTATTATTTAACCCCTCCTCAAAAATATCGGGTTATAACCTCCGTTGCGTAAAAACTCCCTCGGTGCGCGTGTATCAATGGTCAATGACTAGGCTATTTTTGATGAAAATGTAAATTGATGGTTTGGTTTTTGACTATTTATTGATATCTTGTGCGGCAAATTGGATGCACATATAGCCATGCGAAATGAACTAATAGCGATTTTCCTTGGTCTTGATTCAACACAATAGTGCCTAAGTGGCATTAATAAGGAAGGTGTATGAGTAAAGCAAATATAATAGGTTTGGGTTTGTTGCCACTAATGCTTGGCCCTTTGTCTATTCAAGCCTTTGCCAGTGAAAGCTCTGGCTCATATCAATTAAATAAGTCCGTATTGCAGTCTGCTTCGATGGCGATCGATTTCGTAAACAATCCCGTGCTTTCTTTTGGCAGTCAAGATTCGGATAAAGTAGGGGCGGTGAATGTCTCTGTTGATGGTACTACGTTGACGATGGCTGACAACCGTTGGCAATACATACCTGTAAATTACACAATAACCGAACACACCGTTATTAGCTTTGATGTGTTAATGCATTCCTTAGGCGAGATTCAAGGGGTTGCCTTTTATAACGACTTATCACCTACTCCAAGTACAACATTTCAATTAGCCGGTACACAAAATTGGGCGAGCAGAACTTACAGCTACAAAAATCTAGGCTCGATCGAGCAGGTTAAAATTAAAGTTGGCCAAAACTTTACCGGAAATTTTAAAAACCTCGTTTTTATTTCGGATAATGATCGTGATTCAAGTGGCGATATTGAGTTTCGTAATGTTGTTTTAAGTGAAAGTGATACCGCGGGAGAGTCTTTCTACCAAGTTGTTAAAAATGATAACTGGCGCAGTATTGCTAGTGCGTTGTACGGTAATGAGCTGGCTGCGCAACCATTAGAATCGATATTGGCTGGTAAATACTCGTTAGCGGAAGGTGAAAAAATTCGTATAAGTGATTTACCTGAGCAACTGTCTAATCATCTTGATCCAGCTTGGCTTGATAGTGATGGGGATGGTTTAAAAGATGAGTGGGAACTTTTCCATTTTAACAATCTTCAGCAAAGGCGAAATGATGATGCCGATCTAGATGGACGTTCGAATTTTGAAGAGCAAGCCGCAGGTACAAGCCCAGTGCTGAAAAACATGGCGCTAAACGCCAACGCTTTTACTAGTGATGCAATGACCGTCATTAATTTTCAAACTGCTGCTTTAACGCCACATTCGAACCAAGATGATGCTACCACGGGTAATATTGAAATACTCGATAACGGTAACAGCTTGCGTATGGTGGGTAACCGGTGGATGACGATTCCGATGAATTACTCTGTAACAAGTAATACCATTTTGGAATTTGATTTTACGCTTAACGCACCGGGTGAAGTTCAAGGGATCGGCTTTGATAATGACATGAGTGCATCTTCGAATTTGACTTTCAATCTTTCTGGGAGTCAAGCTTGGGGCCACCGAGATTTTGTTAAGCCTATGCTAGGTGAAAAAACGCGTTTTCAGATTAATGCCGGTCAGTACTTCCAATCTGATTTTAGCCACCTACTGTTGATTGGCGATGATGACGCGAATAAAAAAAGTGATATCACGTTTAGTAACTTGAGGTTAATTGAGCAAGGTGTTGATGCGCCATTATATTATCGAGTTACAGCGACAGACACATGGGAAACCATCGCTTCTAAGTTGTATGGCAGCGAAAGCGCGGCTGGTATTTTACGTATCGGCCTCTCTAATCAATATACTCTAGGAGAGAATTTAATTATTCCAGCCGAGGCATTCCTACTCGACATTGCTGAAATCGGACCGCAGTGGATGTTTGATAGTGACAGCGATGGCATGCCCGACAGCTGGGAATTGCGTTTTGGCTTACACGATTTTGATCCCTTTGATGCGCATCTTGATCTTGATGCAGATGGATTAACTAACCTACAAGAATTTAAGCGTGGCTCTCGCCCCGATCTTGTTGACACGGATTTGGATGGTGAGCCAGATGGCACAGACGTTGTGCCAAATAATGCGCTTTATAAGCATGATCAAGATGGAGATGGTTTACCCGATACGTGGGAAATGATTTATGGGCTAGATGTACATGGTGCATATGATGCACATCATGATTTTGATGCAGATGGTTTAACTAACTTACAGGAGTTTAAATTAGGCTCATCACCAATTAATCCAGACTCAGATAATGATGGTGTACCAGATGCTATCGATTTTGCCCCCATTAATCCGCGCTATAAAATCGACCAAGATAAAGATGGCATGCCACTATCTTGGGAGCTAGCCAATCAGCCTCTATCTGATGACATGCCTGATGATGCCAAAGATGACTTCGATGCTGACGGTTTGACCAACTTACAAGAGTTTTTAGCGGGGACCAATCCAAACCTCACTGATACGGATAACGATGGTGAGCTTGATGGTACTGACGTTGCACCAACCAATGCCCTATATCGTCTGGACCAAGACAATGATGGTTTGCCCGATGCGTGGGAAATCGCAAATCAACTTAGCGATGTTAATTCAAACGATGCGCATGAAGACTTCGATAGTGATGGCCTAACCAACCTGGAAGAGTTCCAACAAGGAACTAATCCTCATCATCCTGATAGTGATTTGGACGGCGTGTTTGATGGTGAAGACTTTGCGCCAACCAATGCGCAATACCGATTTGACCAAGACAAAGATGGTTTACCAGCTGAGTGGGAAAATCAACATGGCTTGAATGATCAAGATCCGATGGATGCGTTTATGGATGTTGACAATGATCGCCTAACCAATCTTGAAGAGTTCGTCCTTGGTACCAATCCTCGGGATCAAGACACTGACAAGGATGGCGTACTTGATGGTGATGATATATCGCCATTGAGTCCCCGTTATGGTTGGGATCACGATAAAGACGGTTTGCCGCAGCGCTGGGAGGTTGAAAATGGCTTATCCGATGACAACCCGCTTGACGCATTTGACGATCAAGATGGTGATACGCTAACAGCATTGGCAGAGTACCAGTTGGGGACCGACCCACGTCACCCTGATACGGATAGTGATAATGTGCCTGACAATATCGACTTTGCACCATTAAATGCGCGTTATGGTTTTGATGGCGACAAGGATGGCATGCCTCAAGAGTGGGAACGTTTATACCCACCAATGACCGATAGTTCGCCACATGATGCCAAAGATGACTTCGATGCTGACGGTTTGACCAACTTACAAGAGTTTTTAGCGGGGACCAATCCAAACCTCGCTGATACGGATAACGATGGTGAGCTTGATGGTACTGACGTTGCACCAACCAATGCCCTATATCGTCTGGACCAAGACAATGATGGTTTGCCCGATGCGTGGGAAATTGCTAATCAATTTAGCGAGCTTAACGCTTTCGATGCGAATGAAGACTTCGATCGTGATGGCCTAACCAACCTGGAAGAGTTCCAACAAGGAACCAATCCTCATCATCCTGATAGTGATTTGGATGGCGTGTTTGATGGTGAAGACTTTGCGCCAACCAATGCGCAATACCGCCTTGACCAAGACAAGGATGGTTTACCAGCTGAGTGGGAAAATCAACATGGCTTGAATGATCAAGATCCGATGGATGCGTTTATTGATGTTGACAATGATCGCCTAACCAATCTTGAAGAGTTCGTCCTTGGTACCAATCCTCGGGATCAAGACACTGACAGGGATGGCGTATTTGATGGTGATGACATGTCGCCACTTGATCCTCGTTACGGCTTTGATCGTGATAAAGATGGTTTACCTGATAATTGGGAAATGCAATACGGCTTAGACATATACCGTAACGATGCGTTTGAAAGTTCGGATATGGATCCTTTAACCAACTTAGAAGAATTTAAACTTGGTACTAATCCTATCAACTCCGATACGGATGGTGATGGTGTACCCGATGGCTTCGACTTTGATTCATTGGATGCTAGATACGGTCATGATAATGATGGCGATGGTATTCCCTATGAGTGGGAAAGGTTGTACAGCTTTTTAGATGATACGCATCCTGATGATGCACATCATGATTTTGATAACGATGGTTTGACTGCATTGCAGGAGTTCCTAGCTGGCACTAATCCACAAATCTCTGATTCAGATAATGATGGCGAGCTAGATGGGGTAGACATTGCACCAACTAATGCGCAATATCGTTTTGACCAAGATAAAGATGGGCTACCGGATGAATGGGAAATGCAGTTTGGTATGCAGGTTAATGATCCATTAGATGCCAATAATGATTTGGACAATGACGGTTTAAATAACTTGGAAGAATACCTAATGGGCACGGATCCTCGAGAGCAGGACTCCGATTCTGATGGCGTGTTCGACAATGAAGATTTTGCCCCTGCACATCCACGCTTTCGCTATGATCATGACTTTGATGGTATCCCTGAGCAATGGGAAATACAGTATGGTTTGAGTGACGCCGATCCACAAGATGCATTAGCGGACAACGATGGCGACAACTTAACTAACTTTGCCGAGTTTAAAGCCGGAACCGATCCTCATCGTGCTGACTCAGATGCTGATGGTGTCTCCGATCGTGAAGATGCTTTCCCACTTGATCCTCAATACCGTGTAGACAATGACCAAGATGGCCTTCCTGCCACTTGGGAAATGCAATATGGGCTATCGGATCATATGCCGGAGGATGCGAAGCTAGATATGGATGGTGATAACTATGATAATTTGGCCGAGTTTGCCGCGCGAACTAATCCAAATCTTTTTGATCCATTTATCCCGACAGCGCCAAAAATGTACTAAGCGTTTTTAACAGCGAAAAGTAAATAAGCCTCGCTTTTGCGAGGCTTATTATTTCAAGTAAAGCTGATACTAGCTCAACAATACTTACTGCTTCGCCAATATATCCAGCGCCAGCGCTTCAGCCACTTTAATGCCATCTATCCCTGACGATAAAATACCGCCAGCATAGCCTGCGCCTTCGCCGGTGGGGTAAAGGCCTTTGATGTTGATGCTTTGATAATCTTTACCGCGCTTAATGCAAATGGGTGATGAGGTGCGGGTTTCCACGCCGGTTAACAGGCCATCGGCATTGGCAAAGCCTTTAATCTTTTTATCAAAGGCGGGCATGGCTTCACGCACGGCTTCAATCACGTAATCGGGTAACACGCCTTTAAAGCTGGTTAGGGTAATGCCGGGGGTGTAAGACGGGGTGATGTCACCTAATTCACTAGAATCTTTACCAGCCAGTAAATCACCGACTAACTGCGCGGGGGCATTGTAGTTACTGCCGCCCGCTACATACGCTTTTTGCTCTAAATCGCGCTGAAATTCAATGCCTGCTAGTGGGTGACCGGGGAAGTCTTTTTCTGGATCAACGCCGACCACAATCGCACTGTTAGCGTTGCGCTCATTACGTGAATATTGACTCATGCCGTTGGTGACCACGCGGCCCGGCTCTGACGATGACGCAACCACAGTGCCGCCCGGACACATACAAAAACTGTACACAGTGCGACCATTTTTACAGTGATGCACTAGCTTGTAATCCGCTGCGCCTAAAATTGGATTGCCAGCATTAGGGCCAAAGCGGCATTCATCAATCATTGACTGCTTGTGTTCAACGCGAAAGCCGACTGAGAAGGGTTTAGGCTCAATGTAAACGCCTTTGTCGTGCAGCATATAAAAGGTATCGCGAGCACTGTGACCGACCGCTAACACCACATGGCGGCTATCAATGCGTTCACCGTCTGCGAGGGTTATGCCGGTAATTTGCTCGCCGTCTAAATGAATGTCATCCACGCGGGCGCTAAAGCGAATTTCACCGCCAAGGGCAATAATTTCAGCGCGCATTTTTTCAATCATGGTCACCAGTTTAAAGGTACCGATATGCGGTTTGCTAACGTACATGATTTCTTCTGGCGCGCCAGCGGCAACAAATTCGGTAAGTACCTTGCGGCCATAGTGATTAGGATCTTTCACTTGGCTATAAAGCTTGCCATCGGAGAAAGTGCCTGCGCCGCCTTCACCAAATTGCACGTTTGATTCTGGGTTCAGTGTGCGCTTGCGCCAAAAACCAAAGGTGTCTTTGGTGCGTTCGCGCACTTCTTTGCCACGCTCTAAAATAATCGGGTTAAACCCCATTTGCGCTAATACTAAGCCGGCAAATAAACCACTGGGGCCAAAGCCAATCACCACTGGGCGTTCGGTCAAGTTGGATGGAGCCTTGGCAACAAACTTGTAGCTGGTATCAGGTGCCATTTTAACGTGGGGGTCGTTTTTAAATTGCGCCAGCAGCTCGGCTTCGTTGTCCACTTCAATATCTAAGGTGTAAACCAGAAAGATGTTGGTTTTTTTACGCGCGTCATAGCCACGTTTAAACATATGAAAAGAATGTAATTGATCAGCGCTAATATTCAGCTTAGTAACGATGGCAGCAGGTAAGGCTGCTTCATCATGATCAAGAGGCAGTTTTATTTCTGTTAAACGTAGCATAGGGATACTCAGGTTTTGGTTGGTGTCTTAGCGTTTGACTTACATCAGCGGCTCACAATGGCGCGTATTTTACGTTAAGCAGGGCGAGGTGTCAGGCCATTTGTTGCTTGTTTTTTAACACCAGTTAAGTATGATCCCGCCACGAATTTTTGGGCGTACTTGAAACGCGATAAAGGATATGAACATGGCGTTTGTTGTTACCGAGAACTGCATTAAATGTAAATACACTGACTGTGTTGCTGTGTGCCCTGCCGATGCGTTTTACGAAGGCCCAAATTTTTTAGCCATTAGCCCAATTGACTGTATTGATTGTGGTTTATGTGAGCCGGAATGCCCAGCTAACGCCATCGTGCAGGAAGATGATTTAACCCCCGAACAGCAAGATTTTCTGGCCCTTAATGAAGAGTTAGCGCTGACTTGGCCCAACATTTCCGAAGTAAAAGACGCGCCAGCCGATGCAGATGAGTGGAACGGTGTTGCCGACAAGCTGCAATATCTTGAGACCTAAGCTGCTTTTTTGCACGATCTGTTAACCCCTATTCCCACCTCGAAGGTTGATACTCCTCATATGCATGACTCAGTCGAATTTATTAGGCTAACTGTACTTTTATCTATTTTTTATCAATAATACAGTTATGTATATACTTAATTGATGAGCGGTTAATAGTCGCTTTCTGACAACTTTAATTGCGTATATTTAGTTAAATTGTCTCGTCAAAGTCGTGCAGGCTCGGCTTTGGCGAGGAACAAGGAAGTGACAATGAACAGTGGCTTGAATAAGATCCTCCTGCCTCTATTGCTATGTGCATTTTGTCAACCTAGCATGGCTAAAAAAGTCTATAAATGGGTTGATGAGCAGGGAGTTACTCATTATAGCGATAACACGCCTGCCTCCGCCATGAGCGACACCCACAATGTTAATCAGGTCTCGGTTACCGAAGATTTACCCGCTGGAAACTATCGTGGAGTGGCGAAAAAGCCAACCTATACCAGCCTAAGTAACAACTCGGATTCGAGTGCGAAAAAAGAACGAGGCAAAGATCCTGCCACTCAATGCTACAGCGCCATTAAAAACCTAGGTGCAGGTTTAAAAGCGATCAAAAAAGAAGCAAAAGAAAAACAGCTTGCTCGTGGTATGAAAGAGCATGAGTTTGAAGCGCAATATAGCAAAGCCATGAAAGCCGTATCGTCTCCGGGTATACAATCAAGTTGTCTTGAGCATTATACGTCTGGTAAAAGTCGCGATATTGATTGTTTGGCCAATCTAAACTATCCGGAAGAATTTGTTTTTTGTATGTATGCCAGACAATTAACAGGTATGTCGGGGTATTAACATATGACCGAGTCGGCATTTTTGGCCAGCTTTAAATCAGGTAGAGTATTGCGCTGGCTGGCATGGGGATTTTTGTTGTTAGGTGTACTAAACTGCATCAGTTCGGTTTACATGACCGCTATAGAGCGAGCACCAGCATGGCCTTTATTATCTATTTTGATTGGCATTTGTTTGTTAACCATCAGTCAGAGGTTGATTGAAAAGCATGCACCATGAATATCTATTAACGTGTCGTGGTGAAATAGCCAAAGGTTTAGAGCGGGGCGAAGTAAAGTTTGCGTTAGTTGATGAGTTAAAAATCAGTGAAAGCAAAGCCGATAAGCTAGTGTCAGGGAATAAAGTTGTATTGCAGCGCGCCCTTGAGCTGGAAAAGCTACAAGCTAGCCAACAAAAGTTACGTCAACTTGGTCTGCTCACTGAAGTGACCTTCGCGCCTAATGGGGGTTTACTTAGTCCTTTTATGCGCGATAAAAATAGCCTTGAAGATACGGTACTGAAAAAGGTTTTTCAGGCGGAACTGAATTTTGAACATGCTAGTTTTAAACGATTTATTTTTAACCGCGCGGCCAGTTTTCAAATATCCCCAGTCACCTTGTCTAGCGCAACCGAACGAATATTTCATCGTAAAACAGCGGGCTTTAGTGAAGCGGCTGGTGCGCTGCTGGCGATGGTGTCGGGCTACTTTGTAATGCAACATGGCTTAAAAACCCAGTTTATGACGACCTTGCCCCATGGCTTAGCGACCGCTTTGGGAGTTTTTTGTTTGTTTGGCTTAATGTTATTTATCAATGCGCTACTCAGTGCTAACCAAGTCTATAGCGCTAAGTTGCCTGCACGTTTGTGGTGTCGCAGTTTGTTTTTTCATTCACCTTTGCAACTTGCTTATCAAGTTTATGACGAGCATGGCGATGTGCTTGGTCAAATACGTCATTTACGCGGCGCTAAAATTTGGTGCTTTTATGATGACTCTGGGGTGGAGTTATACCGCTGTGAGTATGAATGGGGCACCGAAGAAAAGGCGGGAAATCTAGCCACAGAAATGCGCGATGATTTAATGGATTTTGACTATTTTGATCACCTCGCGGGCATTGGCAAGAAAATGCTCGGCTGGTTCGGTTTACGCATCAATCAAGACACTGATAGCAATGCTGCATGGGTCACCCGCAATATGGACGGCGATAAGTTAGGTAGCTGGTCTCTCGACGGTGAGGCCGTGAAGATACAAGCTGGCTGCCATAACCAAAACGAGTTAAATATTGTGCTGTTATTGCAATTACTGATGGCAGGTAAAAACGCATGAGTTTGTTTAATAATGATCAATATTGTGTCCTTGCCAGCGGTGAATGTTTAGCTGGTTTTACAACTGAAGATGTGGCGAGTAATTTAACTCAGCAATGGCAACTCAGTGAGTCAGAATGCGAAGCTTGGCTTAGCCAACGGCAAGTGTTTTATCGTCAAGGTTTGTCGCAGCAAGATGCCGAAATATTACAACGTACACTCACTGACACAGGTTTAAAGGCGCAAGTCATCTCGCAGCAAGAAGTAGATGTACCGCCCGAGCCAGCGAATCAAGACGGCTTAAAAGCACAGCGCTTTTTGTCTCTTGCCACCACCTTGTTAATCATCGGCTATGTGGTGGATAACACCTTACTAGGTGCGTTTTTACCGGGAATGGAAAACCTCGATTTTGGCGTTTTACCTTATCTCGCCAGCGTGTTAGTGATGTGTAAGGGGTTGTACCACTTTGTAAAGCTGAAAGGGTATAGTGGTTATTTAGCCATGCTTGGTTTTGCTGGACTACTTGGTCTAGCTTTGGCTTTGTTCTTACCTAATCGTGAAAACCCATTGCAGCGTAGACTGCTGCAATCGTCCACCTTATTTGCCCTGTTCTGTTTTATCTTTGGTGGTATCGGGCTGTATAGCCAAGTGGGTAATTACTTACATCAAAGTGAGTACGTTGAAATCAGTCGGCATTTGCAAGATGGGCGTAATGAATACCCCAGTATGCAACAAGATCTGAGCCTGACTTTGTATGAACAAGAATGGCGGCAGCTGAACCAGTTTATTGATGAGGGACTGAGCTATATCGCTGATGAAGATCTGCGGCCTAATTACCAAGCCAGTATGATCTCGGCAATTGGTGAAGAAGTGGACAGCTTTTTTATCTGGATTAACTACCAACAATATTTAGCCGCTCAGCAGTCGACTCAGCAAGCTTCATTTGTGCTGCCAGATAAGCAAATTGCGCAGTGGAAGCAGCAAGTGTTTGACAAGCTTTGGGCGTTTCGCAGTGGTTATCAAGTGGGTGACCAAGTACTTACCAGTTTGAATAAATATTTAGGCCAAGGCATCGTGCGTTATGAAGACGCAGAATCAGCCAATGCCGTAGGCCATTACATCGGTAAACTCTATCAAGCCCTGCAAATGGCGCGCCTAACTTATATTTCAAAAAATATGAAAGTGGGTGAAGAAGAGCCGTTTTGGCTGGTTGATTTAACTAAACTTCCAGTAAGCGCCGCGTTACCAAGTTATGTAACCAGCAAGGCTGATAAAGACACGGTGACGTTCACCTTTATTGATGGCCCATTGGTTGGCAAGCCGCCTGTGGTGATCGCGGTGATGAGTCAATACACGCCGGCCACAAAGTGGCGCAGAGCGTCAACTCGGTACACTTTTCGACAAATCTCCCCCGAGTTTCCAAACCATTTGCTTATTTCCTTTGGTCTAAGAACACTCGATAAGCAAATTAGCAATCAGTTTGAAAAGTCCATTAGGCGAAACTAGCTCATTATACCCAATCAACCTGGAGATGCTTGAAACATGCATCTTCAAGTTGATTGGGTATAAACGTGGGGCAAGTGAGCTCACTTGTCCCATATTCATCTCTTTGCCCATGTCCCTAATCGGTTTGCTGTAAAACTGAATTGATTCGATAGTGATGGCTATAGGAAACGCGATTTTTATGTTTTTGTGATTATTTAACCCCGTTTCTGCAGCTGTGCGTTATAACTCCACGCCGACTCGATCAGTCAGATAATTTTCTGCAGTGGCGATTGGGACGTAATCGAGCCGTAGTGTTTATTTATGACAAGCAAAGGAACCGTTATGTTAAAAACCTTAGGTGTGATCACCGCTTCATTATTGGCAACATCTGTCTATGCCAAGCAAGTTCAAGTACCATTTAGTGGCAGTTTTGCTGATGGCCAGCCAGTGCAGGGCATGGTGTCATACGACGACCAATCCCAACTCAATTTCTCTGATCAATACACCCATCAATATGTCGATACTTCAAACAGTAGCTTTATTGAAGTGACTTTAGATGGTCAAACTTATCGTGCTGATGCTTCGATGTATACGCCATTTCAGTTGCATTTATATCATGGCATGGGCGATGGGCGCAGAGACCTAGTGATCCAATCACAAGCCCCGTTAATGAGTGCTAACGGCCAGAATATTGGAGCCATGGATATCATTATGTCTGATGCCGATGGCGCGCAGTTTGGCTCGTCGCTGCCTTCAAGTATTAATTTACAACCTGTAGTTGGGCCTAATCGTTTTAGCTCCGGTAACGACTGGGCTGATCTTCATTTCCCATCGCGCAATCCAAATAATGTCGCCGAACTGAGTCAAGTTGGTGGTGATGCTGTTGGTGATGTAGACAAAGTGAGTTATGCCTTTGAAGCCGTGGTGGAATTTGCTAATCAATCGCCTTTTACCGAGCATCAACTGGCCAAGGGGACGCTTTCATGGGAAACGGACTTGGCTAAGGTGTCCACGGGTGAAACCGATGCAGACTATGAAGATCGCACGCCAGAATTAACGCTAACCGTGGGTGACTATACCTACACAGTCGATCCACAGTTAGAGGGTGATGTTTTAAGAGTTGGCGCTCATACCGATGGCCAAGGAAAGTTAAGGGGTTATCATTTTGCTTACCATTATCCGCTATTGGGGCAAGATAAGTTTGGTAATCCTGCGCCCGTTATTCAATATTTTGTACTTGATGTTTATATGCCAAATCCAACCATCACAGGCGATTTATCCGTGCCAACAAGTTTGCCCTCACTGCAAACTCCCGACATTGATGTGCGCATTCACACCATGGCGGGTGGCTTAAAGGTGGTGAGCTTAACCCATCAGTCTGCTTATGCTGGCCCTGAGCCTAAGGTGCTTATCAATACGATGTTGGACACACCTGACACTAATTTAATCGTGCCAGCCAAAGGTGGCAAAATCACCTTTATGCGTGATGTGTATTTTATTGAGCCGCCAACCTATTCTATGCCCGTTGAACTATTCTTTATTCGTTATGGTGAAAACATCACTTGGCCAAATGGCTTTGTGTATAACAAAACTGGCTCGAAAAAAGTGGACCTATTTAAAGACGGTATTTATGGTCCAACCAGCTTCTACGTGCCAAAACATTGGCCAGCGGGAGTGTACAGCTACAACTTATACACCTATGAAGTTGCCACTGGTGCCGTTGTCACAAAAACGGTGCAGTTTACTAAGTTAAACTAACCTTGATACAAGGCGATAGGTAATGATAAAGGCCAGTATTTATTGGCCTTTTTCATCACAACATCATTAGATGGCCTGATAAAGGCAGCCATGAAGCCCTAGATACCAGTTTTGGTGCACTCAAGACAAGGCTTGGGTGGTCGAGCGCAAGCCAAGTGGGAAACGTTGAAGCCAGTGCCGTACGATATTGGCGTCAGCGCTAGGCCTTTTGAAAGGAATATTGAAGATGAAAAAAATGATAGCCTGTTATATGGGCGAAATTAATAGCGAACGTTATTCTGACTTTTTTGCTATGTACAAGGCCACAACGTTTGATTTTATTGATTCATATAATAGTGAACAAGGCAAAAGGGTGGGCAACGTTGATAAAAACTTAATCGATATCAAGCTCGATAATGAGCGTTATTTAACTTGGTTTAACCGCATTGAAAATAAGTCTGCTTCATTTCAATTGCCAGAAAATGTGGTCGGGCAAATTGTTGTGTCAACAAAGTATATTATTTTTTCCTATCAAGAAGATACGGAACGTTTTTTTATTTACAACCTCGCCTCTCGGGAGCAGGTGGCTGAAATTAAATGCGGTAATGTATTTTTTTCTTTTGCCAATGAGCAGTTTTGTATTGCAGAGCGTGATGACGATAAATCGCTAATGAAAATTGACCTGTTAACAGGCGCTGTATTATGGCAAGCGGATGTCGGCAGTTTTACCTTTAGGACCTTTTCTGAAAAATCGAATTGTATTATCACGGAACACAAAAAAAGCTGGGTAGCATTAGACGTGAATACCGGTAAGGAAGTCACTCGGCTTGAGTTAACGGACACATTAGGCCCTGATTTTTTTTCAAACTATATTCACACTTTTTCTGAGGCTGGGCATCATTGGCTCTGGAATATCGATACGCTGGAGCTTGTGGAATTTGATGTCGCGCCCTATTCCTCATCTTATCGTTACCGACACTTGTTGTTTGACAATGCAACTAAACTCCTTGTTTTTGAAGAGCTGGAAAAAGGTTGCAACGGCTGGGTTTATTTATATGAGGTGCCCAGTGGCAAAGCGCTGGGGAAGGCGCGCTTACTCGATCGATCCCTTGCTTATACTCATAGTTGGACTTACTTAAATGGTCGAATTTATTGTCGCGCACGGACTCATGCAGAGTTTAGCGCCAGACTATTAAGTTTTGCATTAAGTGAGCTGGATGGCACGGAATTAACAGTAACGGAGGAAGAGCAAAATGTGGTGCAAACCCATCATCATTTATTGAAGTCCAGTTACGATATTCAACTCTCATTCCCATTACCGACTCGCTTTGATACCGCGTTGCGCCACTTAACTGAGCGCCTTTGGGCCATATTAGATGCTTGGCATGAGAAGCAAGAGCGACGAGAAGATAGGCGTTTTAGCAATAAGCTCACTTTAAATTTAACTGGACTCGAGCTTAATGACGAGCAAAGAGCGATTATTGACAAAATGATTACCTACTTTGTAGCTTGCTTTAAAGTGCGCGATGCGCCCGAGTATCAACCGGAAAAGCAGCTTTATACTTTTAAGTTGAAAAGAGGCGGTAATCGTTGGAGCTAGCAGCCTAAGTGATGACAACGCAATTTAATGGGTTATCAAGGATGAAAAACAGATGACATTAGCACAACTCGACACCAGTTTCTGGCTCACCAAAGACAAGGCTTGGGTAGCCGAGCGTAAAGCCAAGTGGCAGGATATCGAGCCGGGCATCGCGCTGCGCAGGAACAAGGGCGAAACCAATATGGCTAAGGCCTATTATTTACGTGGCAAGCAGCCCAACTGGGAAAAATTAAAAGCCAGTGATAAATCGCCGCGGCCGCTGGATTTAATGATGTTTTTATGGCTGCATCCCAGTGATGATCCTGAGGTGTTAACCCCCTTATTTAAAGCCTATATGGAATCTGATCAGGTCCATGAGCTGGATATATTGATAGGGTTAAGGTTTATGTCAACGGAATTTATTCGCCATACATGGAATACCAAACCACTGCATGAATATCAATTTCCTTATTTAGGTAACAAGAATGTAACTCTGTTTCGCATTATGTTTGCCGATCCCTTGTACGTTAAAAATAGGTTGCAGCAGGTCATCGCAGCGGGGCGCGCTGATGTCAGGGAGCGCAAGCTGGCCGAAGCCAACCAAGATATTTTCGGTATGCTAGGGTATGAGCACTTTTTATTTTTTAGTAATTGGTTACTGCAAGACTTAACATCGATATTTTGTCGCGATTGTTTATATCAATACCTTGATGTGTTGGATTGGTGTATGACAACCCTTAATTACGATACTGATTTTATTGCAAGAATCCAACATCCATCAGCATTAGCGTCATATCACAAAGCCCTTTATCGTATTGTTCATTTTGACTTGGAGCAAGAAGGCGACACGCCGCGCGCCAATGCCGTGCGCTATTTACGCGAGCTAATTGAGCAGGGTGACTTCTTGCCTGAATTTAAGCAAATATGGCAGCAAGTAAAAGCTGGCGAAGTGGAAGTGGAAAAGCCATGGCAGCGATTTTGATGATCCTTTGGATGGCATAAGCGGCCAACCGAGCACCTCGCACAAAAAAGAACAACGGGGTCAGGTCTTGCAATGTGCAGACTTTGCACAATGCAAGACCTGACCCCATCATGTTTGGATATTGAAAATCATGAATGAAACGGATTTTTTAAGAGCATTAAAAAGTGTTAAAGCCTTGCGACTGGTCGCTTCATTATTGCTACCTTAACCCGCCTTTAAGTTCATCAACTCTTGCTGCGTTGCGCGCCAAGTCAAATTATTCTAATTTCGCAATGTAGGTAAAAATAGAAATCATCTAATATTGATGATGTTAGATAACCAGTATCTTGAAGTTGCTTGGGTATATACAAGTTGAAGCAAGGCCAGAATAGGTAAGTTGGCTTGTGAGCCGCAAAAGTTGCGAAAATAACAACCTAAGTAAAGGAGTGATATATGGATCCGGAATTAGTGGCGCTGCAGCAGAAGCTAGCGCAGTTAAATGATGCGAGCTTAATCAGGTTGATGGACTCGTTCAAAGTGGCTTTTGATCCTTGCGAGTGGGATGACGAGGAAGAATACGAGGCAGAGCTGGCGGATGAGTTACCCGTTTATCAAATGATGGTTGATATTGCAGTGCAACGAGGCATGAAAGAGGGGCTGCATCAGCAAGCATTTTTTCATGCCAAAGCGTTTGACCAAACAAACGATCCCGCAGACCGGGCGCAAGCCATCGAGTTGCTCAAAAAGGCGGTAGAGGCTGGCTGTGGCGGCGCTGCAATTGACCTTGGCGGCGAAATTCGTTTCGATCTGAATGTCGATATCGTTGATCTTCTCGCCTACTCTTGTTTACCCGGTGGCGATGTAGCAGAGCAGGCAATTTATTTTCCCGACCAAGCAACTCCAGAAGTGATTGCACAAGCGAATGCGAAACTTAAGGCGCTACGCGACAAGGGCGTTGAGCTCGATTACGAGTGTCACTGCATTTTTGACTAGCCCAGCTTGGCTTAATCCCTTTAAGGAAAGCGTTAATGGATTTACAACAACTTGACACCCGCTTCTGGCTCACCAAAGATAAGGCTTGGGTGGCCGAGCGCAAAGCCAAGTGGCAAGATATCGAGCCGGGCATAGCACTGCGCAGGAACAAGGGCGATACCAATATGGCTAAGGCCTATTATTTACGTGGCAAGCAGCCCAATTGGGAAAAATTAAAAGCCAGTGATAAATCGCCGCGGCCGCTGGATTTAATGATGTTTTTATGGCTGCATCCCAGTGATGATCCCGAGGTGTTAACCCCCTTATTTAAAGCTTATATGGAATCTGAACAAGTCCATGAGCTGGATATATTGATAGGGTTAAGGTTTATTGTTAGTGAGTTTATCGATCATACCGGTACGACCAAATCATTACATGAATACCAGTTCCCTTATCTAGGTGAAAAAAATATAACCCTGTTTCGCATTATGTTTGCCGAACCCTTGTACGTTAAAAATAGGTTGCAGCAGGTTATCACAGCGGGGCGCGCCGATGTCAGGGAGCGCAAGCTGGCCAAAGCCGAGCAAGATATCTTTGGTATGCTAGGTTATACACATTTTGGTTTTTTTGGTGCTTGGCTGATACAAGATTCTACGTCGATATTTTGTCGCGACTGTTTATATCAATACCCCGATGTGTTGGATTGGTGCATGACAACCCTAAAATATGATAATGAATTTTCAAAAGACATCTTGCATCCATCTGTATTAGAGGAGTTTCACAAAGCCCTTTATCGCATTGCTCATTTTGACTTAGAGCAAGAAGGCGACACCCCTCGCGCCAATGCCGTGCGTTATTTACGCGAGTTAATTGAGCAGGGCGACTTCTTGCCTGAATTTAAACAACTATGGCAGCAAGTCAAAGCAGGTGAAGTGGCAGTAGAAAAGCCATGGCAGCGGTTTTGACCGTAAGCTTTGAAAAAATTTGTATATTAATCAATACAGTTGCTTATTTTCGAGCCGTTGTTTGATCTTGTTGTGAGGCTCCAGCAATGCTAGCTCATATGAGGAAATCGCTAAAGTTTGTTTGGCAATTGAATATTTTGAAATAATTGTGCTAGTTGTCCAGTCTCAGCTAACTCTTTTAAAAGTTGGTTAATTTCACCAATATCAGGCTTAATGCCACGGCGAAGAATGATGGTGTGATTATATTCTTGGTCCATTTTATCAGATACTAATATGCGCTCACGATGTTGCGGGTGGTTAGCAAAGTATTGCGCCAAAAAGGCCTTGGAAACCACGGCTATGTCGCCGCGATTTCCCGAGAGTATCATTAATATACTGCCTAAGTTGCTGCGGGTTAGCTGCATATTAAAGGTCTGTTTTAAGTAATCAGCATCGGCGTTATAGTCAGCAAAAGCGTAATGGTAACCTTCAACGCCAACCATGGTTTTATTTTTAAAGTCACTAAAGTAACTTTGGTCTCGGCCCTCTTTCATCTCGGCAATATAGACTTCGCCTCCCTGTAAATAGACATTGGACGCATCTACCGGTAAGTCTTGCCAGCCCCAATGCAGGCTGTCAAACATCGACATATCATAACGGCCTAGCTTAAAAAGTTGGATCCGAGTGGCAGGGATCACTTTTACTCCTTTGAACAAGTATTTATCTTGCTGTGCATTCATTAAGTCAATCATATCAACGGCTAGGCCACTAAGGTGGCTGCCACGCGCTTCAATAAAAGGAGGAAAATGAGCTAAGCCAACTAACACGACTTGCTTCGCCATACTGACGGAGCTAAATAGAAGCAATAGCGAAGTGATTAGCTTAGTGACTATTTTATACACTCGTCGAGGTCCTTGACGTGTTGTTAACTATCTAATCTATCATAACAGAAGTCTTATCTGAGCATTATAGTCAACCAGTTGTATATAGACCTAAGTCAACTAAAGATGTTTATTTCAGCAGACTGAGCAAGGTTACTGGCATCGTATTGTGGAGCAAATGTTTGAATAATAGGGATATCAAATTTAATAGGTATAAGAAGCCTGACCAAGTAAACCTTCCAGCAATGCTTATCTTGTTCGATTAACCAGCCTTAAGCCCGAGCTGGCTTTGCTCTCTTATCAACAAGACATGACCTCTACCAAACTCTACCGCTGTTCGTTCTTTAAGTACTAGATAAGGTTAAGTCTTTTCATTTTTAGTCCCACTGCGCATAATCCGCGCAGGACAATTAAATGAGGTTTCAGGATGAAACAATTAACGTATGTTGGCGCATTAGGTAGCATGTTGTTGCTTAGCGCTTGTGGCGGTGGTGGCGGTAGTAGCCACAATGATGGTCAATCGGTGAGCCCAGATGCGGTTCATGTTTATGAGAAGAAACAACTGGCGATCACCCCTGATAACGTGGTGACCGTGGCGTCGGTGATTTTTGAGTTGGAAAACTTTGCTCGCACGCCACTGGATATGCTTAATCAACCTTATACCCCGCCTAAAATTACCTTACCCAATTTGGCGCGCACTCAGGAATTGAATGTGTCACCGCAGTTTAAAGGGGACTTTGTGTTTGATGCGGTTGATCAAGCACTCACTAGCTGCATCAATGGCGATACCTATCAAAACCAACCCACTTATGCGGTACATCAAGAAAAACATAGCTTAGTGGACGGTACGGTAGATAACTCACAGCAGGCGGTGTTGTCTTATTGGTTTGCGGCTAACCATTGCTCGCGTGCTACCGGAGATGTGAATAACCCTGGTGAGGCGCAGTTAAGTGGTGCTATTTGGTTTACGGCACAATGGGTGAAAGATCGCGATGGTAACCTTGCTAATTTTAATGGCGTGGTTAAAACCGTGCCGGCGGCGCAATCACCACAAAATATTCAAGTGCCAGAAGTGTACCCCGATCTTTACATTAATTACGGTGAGCGTAACGAAGTTAGGTTCGACAAGGTTGAAACCAACATGGGGATCTCTGGTGACCAATTTAGCTTAACCTATAAAAACGTTAAGCTTTATAGCGAGTTTGAAGGCGTTGGTGGCAGTTTAGAGGTGAATACCTTAAGCCCCATTTTATTATCCGATCGCTACGTACCTCATCAGTATGCTAGCGGTAAAGTGAGTATCGCCGCCGATCAGAACACGCAGTTGGTGCTGACCTTATACCCTGACTATATCGAAGTGTTAAGTACCTACAATAATGGTGAAACAGCAAATCACCAGTTTACTTATCAGCAATTGCTGGACGCCCAAGTCAATTAAATTGATGCCTTGAGTTTTAGGTGCGCCAGTCAGGCTCCTGACTGGCATTTGTTGTTTTCAGCCCTCAACCACCTTCTTCAGTAGCTGGTTATCACTACTGCATAAGCCGCCCTTGTTCGCGTGCTAGTTTGAGTACGTTAGGGTTAACTTGATCTTGATACTTCACTAACTCACGGCGTAAGCCGATAAATGTGTTAAATACACTGTCGATAGATAGTTTATTTACCAGCCACTTTGGCAGTGCGCCGCCGGGATCGGCAAAAGCAAGGTATTCAATATGAGTGGTGCCGTTGTTGAGCCGTTGTAGTGTCCACATCCCGCTGACCTTAGTGATGCGAATGTAACCTGCTTGCTTAGGCAGGGTATTTGACGCATCTGATATTTGTAACTTAAAGGCTCCTTGGTCAAAGAAGTAACGTGAGTAGGTGACCATGTCGCGATCCTTCGCTGGCCAGGGGGCTTTAAATATGGTGTGCACCTTGTTTTCCGTTGGGCTTATTTGCGCTAGCACGCGAATACGTGTGACACTTTCAAGCCAATTTGGCACGTGTTGAGTATCTTCCAGCAAGTTGAGAAAGGCAGAGTAGCTGGTGGGGGTAAACATTTGTGCGCGGATCTCAACTAAGCCGTCGCTATGTTTGCGTGAATACAAGGTAATGTCTTGTTCTGATTTAACTAGCTGCCAACTCCCTTGGGGAGTAGCTAGCGTGATACACGAAAACAACAGGGCCAATAAAGCGCAATATTTAAGCAATCAAAGCTCCTTAGTCATGACTTGGCTATTAGTTGGTTTTGTTGTGGCGAGTCTTTTTCGCTATGCCCTGCGATTATACGGCGTGATGCACAGATTAGTTTCATTTCTTTTGTGGGAATAAAGGCTTGCCAGACAGTGCAAGTTAGTGGGCTAACTTGCACTGAATTAATAGCTTGATTATTAAGGCTCGTTCACCAAGGTTATTTGCCCTGCCTGTTGCAACATTTGCTTGATTAAGCCGTCGATGTATGGCTTGTCGATGCTGGCAACGTTCGCTTTTACTTCCAGTATTTCTCCTACTTGATAACCATAAACGAGATCACGGTGGATCAACTCAGCGCGGCTTTTGGGGTCTTTAAAGGTATCTAACATAGCGGTTTCTAAACTGCTTTTGCGCAGGGATAATTCCGTTGCATCAACACCTTGGCTGTAATAGTTGCTGAGAATTTGCTCGACAGCGTGTTTAGCTTTGATGACATCTTTCGCTTCGGTAACAATTTGGATGCGGCAATGGCTGTAGTTGAGGCTTACCATAGGGTCGCAGACGGCATAAGGCGAGTAGGAGAGAGACAATTCTTCGCGCACTGTGTCAGTGAGCTTAACCCTTAACATACGACTGATTAAGTCTGCACCATAGGTTTGCTTTACACTGGGCGTAACGCCTTGGTAAACAAATTCCATTCTTAGATCGGCACGATTACCAAAGTTCATGTTTATCTGTCGCTCTGTTTTTTCCGTGCTTACCCACAAGGGGGCAGTGCGTGCGCTATGTTTATCTCCACTGGGTAGGCTGCCTAGGTATTGGTTAATCAATTGTTTGGCTGCACTGGGTTCAAAATCGCCAACCAAGGTGAGCTTAAAGCCATTGGCTGAGCCAAATAGGGCCGTTTTTACGTCAATCAGGTCTTGACTCGTTAGCTTATTAATACGGTAAAGCGAGATATCCTCTTCATATTTATTATTGCCATACAGGGCTTTTTTAATTAGTTTGTTTTGCGTATCAATTCTTGCAATGCGTTGATGGTCATAGAAGTTTTGTTTGATGTGTTGCAGCATTTGTTCATCTATTTTGGTTGAGCTGACGGCTTGCCTGATGCCTGCAAGGGCAACTTCAAGGTGCTCGTTGGTGGTGCTTCCTGCTAGGCCATGCTCTCCCTTATTGATGAAAGGAAGGATGTCGGTGGAATGTGCAATAAACTGCTGCACGGTCTGCTTTGCCGAATACTCACCAAGGCCGCTGGCTAATTGGACATCAGCGAGCATGGCGGCAGCGGCGCGGTATTTTGGCGCTAAACTGGTCTCGCCACCTAGCGCGGAAAAGTGGAAGTATATTTCGCCCTTATTGGTGTTATCGGGTTGCAGTAATATTTCCAAGCCATTGGCTAGGGTGAACGTCTCAATACCATATTGTGGGTAGGCCGCAGTGTTGATGATTTCACCTTGCCCTTGGATTTTGGCTGATAAATTAAAGTTCGAGGTAAATTGCTTTTCGGTGTAGGCCTTAACATCTTGCTGCTGCGCTTCACTTTGCCAAATTTCAAGTTCATAAGGCTCGGCGGCAGCATGGCTGACCTGAGTAACTTGGTATTTTTGCGGGTTGACTAACACCTGTTTGGCAAAGTCATTGACCTTAGCTAGCGTTATCTGCGCAATAAACTGCTGTTGTAGTCGTTGCTCGTCATCTTGGCTGATCGGCGTGTGCTGCTGTTGCAGTAACGTGAGGTGGCTTTCTATGATGGCTTCAGATGTGGCCTGCTTGCTTAACTGATTTAACTGACTCAGCAGGGCTAGATAGAGTTGTTTTTGTTGGTTAAGCTCTGCTTCGGTAAAACCATATAGCTGTATTTTTTTAACTTCTTTTGTTAGCCAATGAGTTACCGGTTTTATTTGTTTTTCACCATGCTCGACATTGAGAGAAAACACAACATTGTTGCCAACATAAGTTGGTATTCCGATATAGCTTTGTGCTGATAAAAAGGCGCTGTCAGCTAACTCATTAGCACGGCCTAGGCGGTCGCTGAGCATGGCATTGGTAAATTGGATCAAGTGCTCGTTAAACTTATCTTGCTCTGTGACTAGCGCTCTTTCAGGAAGCAGGTAATTAAAACTCAGTCGGCTTTGTTTAACTTTCTCGCTGCTAAAAGTGAGACCAGCGCTTTGAAATCTAGGCTCAGCAGGACGTTTTTTGACGGGAGCTTGACCTTCTAAATGGGAGAATTTTTTTTGAATTGATTGGCTAAGTTGCTCTTGATTGAAATTGCCTACGACTAATAACTCCATATTATTGGGGCGATACCAAGTGCGGTAATATTTTTTTAGCTCTGAAGCATTAAGTTCTTCTATTTGCGTCTCTGTGCCGATAAGTTGCTTAAAGTTATAGCCACTGAACTTGGACATTTTCTCCATATAGTAAGTGTCAGGATCTTGAGTATTGCCAAGTCGCGCATAATACTCGCCTTTTACCACGCCAATTTCTTTAGCCACTTCGGTTTCATCTAAGGTGATGTTTTGTGCCACATCGGATAAATACAGTAGCACCTCGTTCATTAACTCGTTGTCATTTTCAGGAATACTCAAAGTGTATACGGTGTCTTTGAAAGAAGTGTAGGCATTTAAGTCTTGACCAAAAGCGAGCCCTGATTGTTCAAATAGGGCTTTTATTTTATGTCCGGGAAAATGCTTGGTGCCGTTAAACGCCATGTGCTCAAGTAAGTGAGCGCCGCCTTTTTGCTCATATGTTTCATCAATTGCGCCCGATTTTACCCACAGGTAGATTTGCACGCGATCGCTGGTTTCATCTACCGAATACAGGCGGTACTGAAAGCCGTTATCGAGCTGATGAATTTGCCAATTGGGGTCGGGTTGTAGGGGGGTGGCAAGGGTTGGTAAACTGTATAACAGTGCAATAAGTGCAAAACACAGTGAATGGCAAAGTCTCATGCTTGGCTCCAAGGCGTAGCGGGATGGAAAGTATGAAGAAAAGATTAGTTGCTCAAGACATATTATGTCAAAGGTTTTTTTATTTTCTTTTGATTTTAATGTCGATTACATCTTTTTTGCTTAACTTTAGCGGGGTTGCGCACGATGCTTAACACAAAAAATGCTATTCATCTGTGACTTAAATGGTAGAATCCTGAAAATTTAACCTAACATGGAATGCAATTGTGTCTCTTCAGAGGTTTAAAGAATTCAATTTAAAAGGTGATGCGTTTGGTGGCGTTACTACCGCAATCGTTTCACTGCCCCTCGCGTTAGCGTTTGGTGTGGCATCTGGGGCTGGCGCGGAAGCTGGTTTGTGGGGCGCCATTCTGGTTGGCTTATTTGCTGCTTTATTTGGTGGTTCATCTTCCCTTATTTCCGAGCCAACCGGGCCGATGACAGTGATCATGACGGCGGTGTTAACCGCGATGGTGGCTAAATACCCCGAAGCGGGGGTCGCCATGAGTTTTACCGTGGTGATGATGGCGGGTCTGTTCCAAATTATTCTCGGCTCATTAAAAATGGGCAAATACATTACCTTAATGCCCTATAGCGTGATATCCGGCTTTATGTCGGGCATCGGCGTCATTCTTATCATTTTGCAGTTGTCGCCGTTAATGGGCCATGCCGCGCCTTCCGGCGGGGTGTCTGGTACGCTGATGTCGCTGCCAGAAACCATCAGTAATTTGCATTTCAATGAATTGTTTCTGGGTGGTTTAACCCTCGCGATCCTATTTTTAATGCCGAAGGCTTATCGTAAATATGTGCCCGCTCAGCTGGTGGCATTGGTGTCGGTAACGCTGCTGTCAGTGTGGTTGTTTGATATGGACAGCATTCGTCGCATTGGTGAAATTCCAAGTGGCTTGCCCAGTATTGTTTTGCCTACGTTTACCCCTGAGTTGCTTACCACCATGGTAATTGATGCTTTAGTGTTGGGTACGCTAGGTTGTATTGATACCTTGTTAACGGCCGTTATCGGTGACTCGCTCACTCGTAAAGAGCATGATTCTGACAAGGAGCTGCGCGGTCAAGGTATCGCCAATATGATTTCGGGTTTGTTTGGTGCTTTGCCGGGCGCTGGCGCGACTATGGGCACGGTTGTTAACATTCAAGTGGGTGCGCGCTCTCCGCTGTCTGGGGTTATTCGTGCCTTAGTATTGGCGTTAGTGGTATTGGTTGCTGGCGGTTTAACCGAGCCAATTCCGATGTCGGTACTGGCCGGTATTGCGGTTTACGTTGGCTTTAATATCCTTGATTGGAGCTTTTTACAACGCGCTCATAAAGTGAGTATGCAAAGTACGGTTATTATGTATGGCGTGATGTTACTGACCGTTTTTGTTGATTTGATAGTGGCGGTGGGATTAGGGGTATTTATTTCTAATATCATCATCATTGAGCGTTTAAGTCGCGAGCAAGCAAAACAAGTTAAAGCCATCAGTGATGCTGAAGATGATGTGCCATTAACGCCGGAAGAGCGTGATTTGTTAGACCAAACCAACGGTAAGGTGTTGTTCTTTTATCTGTCTGGTCCGATGATTTTTAGTGTCTCAAAAGCCATTACTCGCCAGCACAGCAGTATCAATAAATACCAGGCGATGATCTTAGATTTAAGCGATGTGCCGATGATAGATGTCACAGTGGCATTGGCCTTGGAAAACGCAATTAAAGATGCATTAGAAGCGCGTTGTCAGGTCTTTATTTTGTGCCCCCACAAGGATACGCAAGCACAGCTTGATCGCCTTTCTGTCTCCGAGATGGTGCCGAAATCGCAGTTCTTAGACTCACGCCAAGCGGCGCTAGAAGCGGCTTTGGATGTGGTGCAAGGCGAGCGCTTACGCCTGTCTAATAAAATGGCTTAGCCAACAGGGATTCACAGCTGATTGTTAGCTTGTTCACATTAAGCCTAAAACCTTGGCGGTTTTAGGTTTTTTTTGTATCTAAAACTAAATTTTTTGTCAAAATGAGCCGCTTAAGTAGTGGTAAGTCATCTTGATTTTGATTGAACGAGTATCCAAGGCAGGGATGCCTTGATTTAAGCCTACATGGATGTATTTACGGCGTCTCGTGAAACAAGAGCAAGATGGCTTGGATGCAGAGTTAAGCCTGATTAAAAATCATAAGGGATGATTAATGGAACAAGTTGAGCTGAAATATAAAAGCCGAGTAGCGTCGGCGTTGTTGGCGATTATTGGTGGCTCGTTGGGCTTGCACCGGTTTTTTCTCGGCCAATGGTGGGGCGTGTTTTACTTGTTATTTAGCTGGACTTTGATTCCTGCGATTGTTGGTTTAATTGAAGGCATTGTGTTTTTAGCCACGGATCAGCAGCAATGGAATAATAAATACAATCAGGGCCGCCAGCTGGGCAATGAGGGTGGCACTGTGCTTATTTTGGTGATGGTGTTATTGCCTTTCGTCTCGGTGCCCGTGATCGGTATCTTGGCGGCGATTTCGATCCCTGCTTATCAAGATTACACCATTAAAGCGAATGCTGGTATGGGCCATGCGCAGGCGCAGTTAGTGCAAGCAAAAATAGCTGCTTATGTTGCACAAGAGCAAGTATTGCCAGCCGATAACGAAGCGATTGATGTGGTGCGTTACCCAGATAACAAAGCGATAGCGTTGCTTGATGTCTATAACGGGCGCATTAGAGTGGAATTTACTCCAGAATCTAAGTTGACAGGTGCGTTGATTTATCAGGCGAGCTTAAATGGTGATCAAGTTGAATGGGATTGCACCGGTTCAACGCTTGCGGTTAAGTACTTGCCGCCGCCTTGCCGCTAAATTAGCTGCTGCTTTTCAAACGTGAGATATAAAAAACCGGCTATGTAAGCCGGTTTTTTTGCCAATCCGCTAATTAATCCGAATCTTGGATAAGCGAAATAGTATGCTTTCCTGCAAAAACGCTGTGAATATGTCCCTATAAGCTTTGCGTTTTCATCCCTGAAAACGAAATTTTGCCGTAAAACATACTTTATCTGGCAGCGTTAGGCTTAAACAGAACTGAGGTTAATTAAGCAAGTGCATCTTGTAGCGGCGGTACCACTTGTTTTTTACGGCTTAATACGCCGTCTAGCCAAACGCGACCATCTACTGGCGCTTTACCGTAGGCACGCTCAACAACGCTCACATCATCACTTACTACTAGTAGCTCTGAGCCTTCTTTCATGATGTCTGTTAGCAGTAGCATTACGCTGTGACGTTTGCCTTCTTCTTTTAATGCTGCGATGTCAGCCTCTAGGTCAGCTTTGATTTCATCAAACACAGACAGGTCAATCACTTCTAACTGGCCAATACCGATTAGGTTGCCATTCATGTTGAAATCTTTGAAGTCACGCATCACAAGGTCGCGCGCTGGGGTGCCGTCAACAGCTGATTTTACTCTAAACATTTCCATGCCGAGTTCTTTAAAATCTGCAATACCTGCGATTTCTGCAAGGGCTTCAACACATTTAATGTCGGCCGTGGTACAAGTAGGAGATTTGAAGATAACCGTGTCACTTAAGATGGCACACATCATAATGCCCGCGATATTGGCTGGAATTTCAACGTTGTGAAAGTCGTACATCATTTTAATAATGGTGTTACTACAACCGACAGGGCGGATCCAACACTCAAGGGGGGTTGATGTGGTGAGGTCGCCTAGTTTGTGATGGTCAACAATGCCAACGATAGTGGCTTGGTCGATATCATCTGGCGCTTGAGTCAGTTCTGAGTGATCAACAATGTAAACTTCTTCACCGGCGTAGCTGGTTTTGTATTCAGGTGCTTCAAAACCAAATTTTTCTAAGATAAATGCAGTTTCAGGTGATAGCTCACCTAAACGTGCTGGCACTGATGCTTCACCAATTTGATTTTTTAGGTAAGCAAGGGCGATAGCGCCACAAATAGAATCTGAATCTGGGATTTTATGACCCACTACATAAACTGGCATGGTGTAACTCTCCTTTAATTTTCGGCGATTTTAACAAAGTTTACATCTGTTCGGAAATCATTATCGGCTTAAAAAGTAGCAAAAATGTTACGACTTAACCGTTTATACTAGGGGATGCTTGCTTAATATCCACTGGTACAAGTTAGCAACATCATCAGCATTACATAGCTGAGTGCCATGGTTCATAGTGGCGGCAGTGCCTGCAGCCACGCCTAAACGCGCCGCTTCGCGAAGGGTTTTTCCTTGTGCTAGTGCCATGCTAACGGCGCCAACCATGCTGTCGCCAGCACCTACGGTACTATTCTTTTTGACCCTTGGTGGCACGATTTGTTCACAAATATCGTTACTGACAAGGAGCGCGCCTTGTGGCCCTAATGACACTAATACCACCTCGGCTTTACCTTGGTTGATAATTTCTCGCGCCTTTTGCTCTAGCTCTTCGGGCACAATCAGTTCTGAGCCAGTTAGCAATGCGAGCTCGTTGGCGTTGGGTTTGATAAGATATAACCCACCTTGTGCGACCGCTTTCTCAAGGGCAGGGCCTGAGGCATCAAAAATCACTTTAATCTGCTGGCTTTGGCAATAGTTAACAATGTCGGCAACCAAGTCACCGGGCATGCCTTCGGCTAAGCTACCGCTGATCACGCAGTAATCGGCATCTTGATGTTGCGCTAGTTGTGCTAACAGTTGTTGTTGCTCGTCAGCTGAAAGCGACGCGCCGGGCATAATAAAACGGTATTGTGCGTTATCGTTGGGCGTGACTACATTAAGGTTTTGTCTGGTCCAAGTTGCGCAGGTTGATGGCTGGCAAGTGATGCCTTCTTGTTCAAGTAATTGGGTTAAGTGCTCGCCCGTTGAGCCGCCGGCGGGATAAATAGCCACTGAATCGCCACCTAGTTTTTTAATGGCGCGAGACACGTTAATGCCACCGCCACCGGGCTCAAACACGGGGTCAGTACAGCGTAGTTTCGCTTCGGCAATGATACGCGGGGTAGTGGATGCGCAATCTAGCGCGGGGTTAGCGGTAATGGTGACTATTTTTTGCATTTGGCTGATTCCTAAACTGAAACAGCCTTAATCATGTAATGGTTAGTAGCCTTGTGTCTATTAATATATACCCAATCAACCTGGAGAGGCTTGAAACATGCATCTTCAAGTTGATTGGGTATAGTAAATAATTTAGCGCAAAGTGGGGCCTTAACGCTAAATAAAGCATTTAAGTTATTTGCGGGTGTAACAACTGCTTAGATGTTGATCGACGGCGTTAAGAATATCACGGCGCGCAATGATGCCGATCAGTTTTCCATCTTCTACCACGGGGTAAGTTTTTGGTTTTTGCCCGAGCATTTTATTGGCTAAATCTAACACGTTATCTAGCGGAGACACGCTCAAAACTTGCTCATTCTTAATGTCACCGACCAGTGCCGTTTCGTCACAGTGATAGCTGGACTTGAGCATTTTGTCTAAGCAGTCTTGTTCTGAGATCCAACCGATTACCTGTTTATGTTCATTGATGACAGGGGCGCCAATTTGATGCGACTGCAGTAAGCTATGTACGGCCACAGCAATTGACGTTTCGTTGGTGAAACTAACCACTTTTTTGCTCATGAAATCTTTTACTAACAATGCAGGCATAAGGCCTCCTGATATAACTTGTTAATCGAATTGATTAAGTTAACTTGAGTGTACGCTTTACGTTGATTAGGTAAATTGGGTTGTTTCTACTAGTTTAATAGGTTTTGGCTATTGATTTGAAGCGCTGCTTTTAAATCCAGCATCACAGAAGTTGTGGTGAGTTTCGGGTATGATTTTGTTACTTTATTTTTATCAATAGTTTAAGGAACAATTAATGAGTAACGAAATATCTCAAGGTGTGACTGAAATAAGCCAAGATTCAAAGAACATGGCGTTGATTGGTTGGGTGGCAACTATCTTTTTTGGTTTTATTCCTTGCTTGATTTTGTATTTAGTTAAAACCGATGATGCTTACATTAAAGATCAAGCTAAAGAGGCGCTAAACTGGTCTATTACGGTGGCTATCGCTTATGTGGTGGCATTTATCTTAAGTATTATTGTTATTGGTGCATTATTGATTCCTGTGATTGCTATTTGTAACCTTATCTTTTGTATTATGGGGGCGATTGCAGCCTCAAAAGGCGAGCAATTCCGAGTGCCATTTACGTTACGTTTCTTAAAGTAATAGACGATAGTCAAACAGACTTAATGGCGCGAGTTTCGCGCCATTTTTATTGGGAGTGCGATGATGAGTAAGCATGAAAAGTTAAACTATGTTGAATTTCCGGCCAAAGATTTAGCATTAACAAAAGCTTTTTTTAGTCAAGTCTTTGGTTGGACATTTACGGATTTTGGCCCTGAATATACGGCTTTCTCTGGTCAAGGGCTAGACGGTGGATTTTACCAAGCTGAGTTGGCTAGCCACTCTGACCGCGGTGGTGCGTTATTGGTTTTTTACAGTAATGATATTAATAAGACATTAGCAAAAGTAGAGCAGGCTGGCGGGGTGGTTAACCGGCCTATTTTTGGGTTTCCTGGTGGTTGTCGCTTTCATTTTATTGAGCCCAGTGGTAATGAATTTGCGGTTTGGTCTGAGTCGCAAGACTGATCGATTAAGGTTTTCATAACGTAGACACCGCGTTGCTAGCATGCGATATTGCATCTCCACAGTGTCACTTGCCATGGCAGGTTGTTTTTATTGATTAAGGAAAATCATATGAGCCAAGCACATTCTTATAATCGTCAGATTTTATTGAACTCTCGTCCTGTTGGCGCGCCAACGCCAGACAACTTTATTGTTAATGAAACGCAAATCCCTGAGCCGAAAGCCGGTGAAATTCTACTGCGTACTATTTACCTTTCACTTGACCCTTATATGCGTGGACGCATGAACGACACCGAATCTTATGCGCCGCCAGTGGGCTTAAAAGAAGTGATGGTGGGGGCGACCATGTCGCAAGTGGTGCGTAGCAACAATGATAAATTCGAGTTAGGCGACTGGGTGTTATCTTACAGTGGTTGGCAGGACTATGCGGTGTCCAATGGTGAAGGTTTGTTTAATTTGGGCAAAAATCCTGCTCACCCATCTTATGCGCTGGGCATTTTAGGTATGCCTGGTTTTACGGCTTATATGGGCTTGATGGACATAGGTAAACCCAAAGCTGGTGATACCTTAGTGGTGGCGGCTGCAACGGGGCCTGTAGGTGCAACCGTTGGGCAAATTGCTAAGTTGCAAGGCTGTAAAGTGGTTGGTATTGCAGGCGGCGCAGAAAAATGTGCTCACGCTAAAGATGAATTAGGCTTTGATGCGTGTATTGATCACAACGCGAAAGATTTTGCTGACCAACTCAATAAAGCGTGTGACAAAGGCATCGATATTTATTTTGAGAATGTAGGCGGTAAGGTGTTTGATGCCGTGTTGCCGTTACTTAATACGGGCGCTCGCGTGCCTGTGTGTGGTTTAGTGTCGCAATATAATGCCACAGAGCTGCCTGCTGGGCCTGATCGTCTATCACAATTAATGGGTACTATTTTAGTTAAACGCTTAACAGTGAAAGGCTTTATTATTTTTGATGATTACGGTCACTGCTACGATGGTTTTGTTCCTGTGATGGATCAATGGTTGAAGTCAGGACAGGTGAAATATAAAGAGCACCTTTATGAAGGATTAGAGTCTGTAGTACCTGCTTTTATTGGCATGCTGCAAGGTGATAATTTTGGTAAGGTCGTGGTGCAGTTAAACTCGGCGGTATAATCCTATCGCTTATCAGGCAAGATTTAATCACTTGCCTGATGTTGAAATTGTATGACTGTCACATAAGCCTCAAAAAAGAGGCTTTTTTTTCGCTTTATTTCACAGCTCATCTTCCTTATTCCCCATTCATCGCAAACTTTTCCTACACTTTGACTTATTACTAAATAGCACCAGCATGGGCTGAAACTTAATCATGAGTTGTAAAGGATTATTCGGACAGGAAGCTTGGGTTCGCTATATCAGCGAACATGAAATGCCAGTATTACGAGATACAGTGGCTAAATTAGAGCAAATTGCCAAGGACGACACCGCTTCATTATCGCAGCTTGGGCAAGCTATTTTACATGATCATGGGTTAACTGCTCGGATCTTGAGGATCTCCAATAGTGCTTGCTATAACCGTGGTCGACAACAGGTTACAACGGTGAGCCGAGCCGTAGTGATGCTAGGTTTTAAAGCCATTAAACAAATTTGTATTACCGCGCAAATGCTTGACACTTTACTGGCTGATCATCGAATGGACCCTAACGTTTACCAACGTTTAGTTTTGCTTATTGCTCGCTCTTTACTGGCTGGAATGCTAGTAAAAAAATTACTGCATAAAAATGATGCCGATACCCAAGAAGAATATTTTTTAGCAGCCTTAATGCGACGTTTAGGCGAAGCGGCGTTTTGGCGCAGTAACAGCGATGTAGCTATTTTTCTCGATGAGCAATTACGTTTTGCAGAGCAGCATCATAAATCGATAGAGTACCAACAGGGCCTAGTTCGAGACTTATTAGGGACTTCTTTTGAGCGTATGAGCCAAGGGTTAGCGACAAGTTGGCATCTCGGTGCAACAGTAGAAGCCTCTCTTGCTGACGAGCCAGAGAAAAACTATTTAATGCGCGCATTAATGCTGGCCGATGGCTTGAGTGCGGAATTAATCTCTATTCACCCCAACGGCAAAAAAAAGCAGCAATATGAAGCTAAAATCGGCCAGCTGCTGGGCGTTGGGCCACAAACGGTGGAAAAAGAAATTCAATCTTGTCAGCAAGGCACCATTGAGCTAATGAATGCTTATGGTGCAGGGCGTTTAGTTAAATACCTTAATGTGAAAGATATGGTGTTGCCTGCTGATTCAGAGATTGCGGTAAGCAATGAAGCATTGCAATTAAAAATTTTACATGAGTTAACCAATATGGCCGTTGAGAAGGTTGACATCAATATGGTGATGCATTCAGCCCTTGAAGGTATCTATCGCGGTATCGGTATGGATACGGTATTGATATTTATGCTGACACGCGATCGACGCGGCCTAAAACCTCGCTTTGTATCAGGCAAAGATTCAGTGCACCTTAAAGATGATTTTGAAGTGGAAATTGGGCGTGAAAAGAATTTATTTGCCCATAGCTTGCAGTCTTTTGAGCCTATTTGGTGTCGTTCACATCATGATAAGTGGCAGCGTTTTATTAGCGCTAAGCTACTTAAGCTAACCCCCGAGAGCGGTTTTTTCATAGCTCCTTTGGCGGTGGAAAAACGCAGTATTGGCTTAGTATATGCGGATAGAAAGCTGGGGCACATTGAATTAGAAGAAACTTCGTTTGTGGCTTTTCAACATTTTGTTCAGCAAACTAATTTATGCTTAACCAAAATGATGCACCCAAATGGATAAGTTTCAGTTATGATTTGCCAACTTATTGGTGGTGCTAAGGTGAGAAATGACCGAACTAGAAAAAATGCAGCTGGATGTAGAATTCGATCCAGATGCCCACGAGATTCAAGTGTTACGCCATCAAACGTTTACATTAATACAGCAGTTTAATCGCACCTTTGCCCCGAAAGGGCGCGCCTTAGCTAAGAAAATTTTTGCCAAGGTTGGTTCTCAAACTATTATTACCCCGCCTTTTTTATGCGAGTTTGGCAAGACGATTAGCATCGGCGACCGTTGTTTTATCAATATGGGCGTGACCATGTTAGATAATGCGCCAATCACCATAGGTAATAATGTCTTAATCGGCCCTTCAAGCCAGCTCTATACTGCATCTCATCCCCTTGATTTTAAAAAACGTAGGCAATGGGAATGTTGTAATTTACCGATAGTGGTTGAAGATGATGTTTGGATTGGCGGTAATGTGGTTATTTGCCAGGGGGTTACAATCGGTGCGCGCTCAGTTGTTGCCGCCGGCGCGGTAGTCACCAAAGATGTTGCTCCTGACTCTTTAGTGGCAGGAGTGCCTGCAAAGCTGATAAAGCGTATTGAATCAAACAATGACAATAATATTGGAGAGTAAACATTAATGGCTTGGATAAACATGAAAAAAGGCATAGTTGTAGGCCTAGCTCTATTAGCCAGTGCGTGTAGTCAAACTTATTCGCTGTCAGAGCAAGAAGTGGCGAGTTATATCAATGACCAGGTTAGCTTTAAGCATGAAGATGGGATTCCTGGTATTCTTTATGTTAAAGCTGAATTGGGCAAGGTTGCCGTTAAATTCGGTAGAGAGCAGGCCGATGCACTGCAAGTGTCAGGCACTTCTAGCCTAGAGCTACAAAACCCGCTGCGCCCATTTAAAGGCTCTGTTACCGTCGACTTTAGTGCTAAGCCTTGGTACAACCAGAAAGAAGGGGCGGTATATTTAAAGGATGTTACTTTAACTAATGTTTCCTCCGACCCGGCTGATTTAGGCAGTGAGGTGGCGAAGTTGGTCCCTCAGGTTTCTCAAGCATTGCAGATGTTTTTACAAACGCAGCCTATTTATGTTTTAGATGAACAAGACATGAATCAAGCCATGATTAAGAAAGTGGGCAAAGAGATAGTAATTAAGCCCGGTAAAATTGAATTTTTGATGGGGCTGTAGTTGTAGTTTATTTGTACTAGCTCTTCTTTATTGATTTGAACTCGATAGGTACCACTTTGGTATGAATTTCAAAGTGGCTTTTCGGAGTGAGTGTTAACCTAGATTTAATTAGGGTCGTTTCGTTGTGATTCAGCCTCGATAAATTTTTGCTCTAGCAGGGCGTATTCATTTTTCGCTCGGGTGAGCTCTGCGGCTAAATCGGTGGAGTCTTCCGCGCTATCAAGTAGCTCTAAAAACTGCTTTTCAATAAAATCTTTTTCTCGCACGATGCGACTCAGCTCTGCCTGCCCTTCGGCGAGTTGTTTTTTCAGGGTTGTTGTTTCATCTTTTTGGCTACTTTGCTGAAGTCGCGCTAACTCTTGCTCTAGTGAGTCGACACTCATTTTGTATTGGGTGATATCTTGTTCGGCCGCGCTTAGTTTTTCGGTGAGTTGCTGGCATTCAATGCCGACGGCTTCGGCGTGAGCTTCCATTTGCGCTTGCTCTTCGGCGCTGGTAGTGGATTTATTGACCGCTTCATCTAATAGTTTTTTTAGTTTCTGTTCTTGTTCATTTGCTTCTTTACTGAAGTTATCAAACTTTAAGTAACTCTCGTTAAGTGCCGCCGTCATTTCATCAATTATTTCACCTGACTCGGTGGCTTGCTGCTTTAACCGGATGATATGTTCCGTGATATTTTGGTGGGTGCCTTTCGTTTCAGCAGGCAATTCAGAAATATCAGCAACTTGTTTTATTAGTTTTATTTGTGCTTGATAAACTTGACTGAGTTTGTCGATTTTTAATTGGCTTTGTTTCAACGCATCCCGTAATTCTTGTGGCTCAGGCGTACTGCCTTTTGCTTTTAACGCCTGAGTAAGCTTGGCAATAGTTAGTTGGGCCTGCTCGAGTTGCTCTTGTAATCGTTTTTTACCTTGTTTTTGCCAATAGAATAGCCCTCCTAACACAATGAGAAAAAACAGTGCCATTTCGATAACAAAAATGGTCATAAAGTGGTCATCATGCATTGTGCTACTCTTGAATAATAAGAAATATTTACCTTACTTAGCATAATGCAAAAATCGAACTTTAGCCGATTTGGGGCGTTTCAATATGCAACAAGCTGATTTTGATCAGACAGTAAGCGCTCTGTGGCAGCATTTTTGTCCGGTCGTATTGGTTCGTTTTGATTTCGCCAAGCATCAAAAGTATTTGAGTGGTTTAGATAGGCTAGTCAGTGTGACCTTTGAGCCTAGTCAGCAAAGTGTGCTGTTGGCTAGCAGCCAGCCTGCCGCTCGGTCTTTAGCGGATGTAATGTTTGATTTAGGCAGTGAGCCAGCCAGTCAAGTTCAGCTTGATGACGCTTTAGGTGAGATGGTTAATATTATCGCTGGGCATCTGAAAACAGCACTGGCGCTAAATGATGAAATGACGTTGCCAAATAAAATATGGTCACCAGTGAATGTTGCTGAGCTGATTATGCAAAGGGACTCGCTTGGCTGTTTGTTATTCATTAGTCATGCGCCCGTTTATGTGATGCTAGTAAAGGACGCTGGAGCGCTTCGCTCAGCTGCAGGAGATGTTGAATGAAAATACTGATTGTAGATGACAGCAAGGCAATGCAAGCCATTGTGAGGCGTTCATTAAAAGCTTGCGGTTACGGTGGTTGCGATACTCAACTGGCTTCTGATGGTGTTGAAGCTTTAGCTATCATTAAACAGTGGCAGCCTGATATTGTGTTATCTGATTGGTATATGCCAAAAATGACGGGACTTGAGCTGCTTCAGGCCGTGAAAGAGCAGGGAATTAAGGTCAAAATAGGCTTTGTTACTTCTGAAACTGCTAAGGTGAAATTAAAGCAAGCCCTTGCCGCTGGTGCGGAGTTTGTTTTAAGCAAACCGTTTGAAGATGAAGCCTTGCATCAAGCCATGTTACCGCTGCTGGATGAAAATGATGACGGCGATACAGAGGTGGTTAAAGCTAGCGCTTCGGCTTGTTTATCTCAAGAAATTCAAGATCGGATCCTATTACCGAGAGTGAACGCTATCGACACTGTTTTTAATGCTTTTTCGGTGAAAGAGTTGTTATTAGAGGCGGTGCCGGGCAGTGCATTTCACGGGCGCTGGTTACCCTGTTTTTTGGCTATGTTTGTTGATGGCGGAAAAAAGGTGCGCGCCGTAGCGGTCATTGACTTTGCGGGTTTAGTGGTTCTTGGTGCCGGTATGGATGGTTTAGAGGATGCTCAAACCCACGAAATTATAAAGAAAAAATCGGTGCCTAAAGCCATGATGGCTAATGTAAACCAAGTCTTTAAGGTGTTAGGTGCGAGTATGGTAGAGCAAAAAACAGGATGCTGCCTGACCTTACAAAGTGTTAATTTTGCCGCGAAATCTATGCCTAAATTGGAAAAAATGTTCAATAAACCCAACTCGGAACGGGTGGATGTGGAGCTAGCCGTACTTGGCTATGGGCAAGGTTATTTAACCTTGGTTTGTTCTTAAATGTGGTAACACTTAACCTCAGTTTTGCTTATCCAAAACTCGGGTTACTTAACTGCAAAAACGATCCCGCCATTGATGAAAAGGAGGAGTATTCTGGCCATGGCGCCTTAGAAATTGCGACAGGTGAAAATCTTCAAGGTCAATTTAAAGTCAATTTATCTTTTTATAAGTTCATTTCTTTTAATAAGTTATACCGTTTTTTACTTCTATGTATGGTCAAATTTATTGTGATAACACACATTGTTATTGTTAATCATTCTTATTTTGATTTATAATTTGTTTAATTTCTCAGCAAGTTTGATAAGTAGGGCTCTCATCGTGTATATCTGCATTTGTAAAGGGATCACCGATAAAACCATTCGCGAGGCGGTTGCCACGGGAAAAAGCTTTAGCGCCCTCAAACGCGAGCTAGGCTTATCTGCGCAATGTGGCGTTTGCGTGGCGGATGCCATTTCTTTGATTAAAAAAGAGCAATTGCAATATCAAGGTCAGGCTTATGCTGCTAATGTTCGCGCTGCCCACGATCAAAGTATTGCGATTAAGCAGGTAGCATAAAAATGGACTCACGAAGAGCCCATTTTATTGCTTATCTATTAGGTCGGGTGAGTGTTTATGGCAGCACCGACACTTGTTTAAATTATAAGTAAGTAGTCGCTAACCAAGTAGGTTTGTTACTGCATTTTTCTCATTTTCTTCTTTTTCTTTCTGTGCCCTCACGCTCGCCTCTAGTAGCGTTTCAGCCTTACTTTGATCTGAGCTTACTTGTGCGTAATCAGCGTCTTCTATACGCGAACGTGCCGCACTCTGATTCTCAAATGCACTGCTGAGTTGTCGTTGGTAAGAATCAGATGCATTGATTTGTGCGCCTAAGTCACTTTGTGATGATAACAACTGTTCTTGCGCAGCTTGCCCTGTTGCTAAATTTGCATCAACGCTTTGTGTAGTGACATTGATAGTGTCTAAGCCAAGGCTACTCGCATTATCTATTCCACTCACAAGTTCATTTATTTCAGACTGAATGGCACCTAGCTCATTTGCACCGTTAATACCATTACCACTGGCAACAACCAGCTCGTTGATCCTTTGTACAGAAGCAGATGAGTTTTGTAAGCCACTGCTTTCGGTACTGGCGAGAGATTGGTTGTAAGTTTCATTAGCATTGAGCTGGGCGGACTGATTAATTTGCGAGGTAAGCCGCTGACTAATAGAAAAGCCGGCAGCATCATCTGCGGCTGAATTTATTCGTTTACCGCTGGCGAGTTTTTCATTTTCTTCCTCTTCCTTTTTCTTTTGTTGTGAAATTAAACTAGAAGATTGAAATGATGACGTTGAACCTATTTGCATATCGCCCCCAAGAAAACACTATTATGCTTAAATTATAGCCATTTTTAGCGGAGATTGCTGAAGAAAATTGCTTCCTGCTACGGTTGTAGCAGGAAGGTGAGTTGATTCAAAGGCTAACGAGGAATGCTATGCCAAGTGCGTGGTTTTCCAGATGAAAAGAGTACCACGCCTGTGCTGTTATCTATTTTGCTACTTGTTAGCCCTTTGGTATTACCTGGATAGCTGACACCATTGTAATATAAACTGCGCCAGCTGCCTGATACTTGGCTGTATAGGGTTAACCAATCATATTGCGCTGTTTGACCAACTACGATGGGCGATGCAACATTTTCGGTTCGACTCAGGAATTGATAGCCTTTAGCGGTTCCTTGAAATACTAATAGGACACAGCCCTGCTTACTACACCAGTTAAGTTGTACGATGGCGTCATCGATGCCATCACCATTTAAGTCATACTTAACAGAGTTGAATTTAGTATTACCCGGATTGGTACGATGATAACGGAAGTATTCTGTTACTGCCTTTTGTACCGTTCGATCTAGCCCCGTAGGGTTGATGTTAGCGGCATTAAACTGACGCTGTTTTGGTTGCTTTTGTGGCATGAAGGTTAAGACTTGTCCGCCAGACATCTTGTCCAGTTGAAAAGCATTATTTTGATACTTAGTAACGGTGCCAGAGTTATTGGTTTGGCTTGCGACTAGGGCTAACCCATCGCGGCTAAAGATTATCTCCTTGGCAATAGGTTTGCCTGACGATTGGGTCAAAAATAAAGAGACTTCAGCTGGGTTATTGGATTTCCAAAAGCCTGACTCGGTTTTTCTCCCTTGCTGAGTTTGGGTAATTAGGGTCGCGGAATAATCATCATTTAGCGCTAAGTCTAAAATAGTTTGCCCGTAGTGTAATTTATTACCCATGTAGTTACCGATGATGGTCTCGTCTACTTCAGGCCAAGCCGGTTCGGCACACCCTTGGTATTTATCCCATGCGGCATTGGCTTTTGCCTGATAACCCCAATACACGCGACCATTATTACTGTAGCAGTGGCCAGGGTTTATATTGAGTTGCAATAAAAATCCATTTTTACCCACCGCTGTAATGTTATTGCGCTGCGTGGTTTCAAACTTAGAGAGATTGATGTCGTACTTTTGACTACTCGATTGAGTGGTAAAGGTTAGGTTTTGTCCTGCAACTAATGCATTCCAATAGGGCGTATCGCCATGCGCTTTAAAGTGAAATCCGGTTACGGCTTTAGTGCATTGAGGGGAGGTTTTACTGAGCGCCATGTGGTGAACACGGTCGACCCTAATTGAAGCGTCGGTTTGGTTTGTGGATGGAACGATTTCCCCGGCAAACTCTATATAAGTGGGTTCAAAGGCTTTCGGTGAGATCTTGTTATAAATCATTCTTAGATCTTCGCCATAGGTTAGCGGGAAAGAATCTTTAAAGCCACAAGGGGTAAACCATGCTTCGCCTTCACCTAATGCAAGTTGGCCTCTGAAATTAGTCTCCAACACTTGGCTGAAAGGGACGCGTTCAGGCATCGCCGTTTCAACGATGACGGGAGCCGGAGGTGTTGACTTTGGTGTCTGCGCACATGACCAAAGCATAGGTAGAGAGATCAAACTGATCAATGAGATAGCTTTCATGGTGGGTCCCTTTAGCCAATCCATCTGTTGTTAGAATAATGCTTAGATTGTATCAAAGTCATGCTCAGGCTAATTTCATAATTTGCGTCATTTTTGTGCGCTAGAGCAAAGACTGAAAATTTTACTGCGTATATTTAGCGATATTAATTTTTGCTAACTGACTGATGTAGGCCAAATTACGGCTTTACAAGCTTCAGTCTAGTAAGAAAAAATCCAAAATCCAGTTAATTGACGGTACGCGATATTTATCTCGTTCTATTAAGAGCTCATGTCGTGCATGACCGATAATGATTGGCTCTTCATCAATACAGGGACGGCCGGCTTTTAACAAGTTTGCGCAAAATTGGTTTTGCCCTTGAGGGTTGACGACGTTGTCATCTGAGGCTTGAAGTACGAGTAAAGGAGTCGTTATTTTATCGGCATTTTCAATTATATAATTGGTCGATAAAATAGCTTGATTAAGCCATTGATGGGTTACGCCACCTAAACGTATCTCGGGGTGTGCTTGGTATATTTGTCTGAAGTAATGATAGCGAGCAGGGCTTTGGGTTAGGTCGTTTTCCTCGAACGGTATGGGGTGGTAACCTCCTTGGCCAGGGGCATATTGAGCAGGCCGACGCATCATAGTATTGGATTTTATCGCGGCGTTGGTAATCGATAATGCCATTTTGGCACTAAAAGGGCCTAAGTTAATATCAAACATTGGGCTACAGAAAGCTGCCTTATCAAAGCGTTGATTATGATCCATTAAATACAAAGCACTGATAGCGCAGCCCATTGAATGTGCGATGAGAAAAGTGTTGCTATAGCGTGTTAAGTCGAGCTCTTGGTCAACCCAATAGGCAAAGTCGGTGACGTAATCGGAAAACTGCAGCACATGGCCTTGTTCGCTATTGGGCGTCATGCGTCCCGACAGTCCTTGGCCTCGGTGATCAATGATATAAATGTCAAAACCAAGTTGCGATAAATCATAGCTAAGCTCTTGATATTTTAAATAGCTTTCAATTCGACCAGGCGAGATGATGATAGCTTGCTGGTGTTCAGGTTTAATCACTTGGACATAACGAATAATAACGCCATCCACGCCGATAAATTCACTAGCATGACTATACTTTTGCCAAAATGGGCCAATATGGCTGGCATATTTGTCAGGAAGCTCTGATTCTAGGGTAAGGTTGTATTTATTGTTAAAGGCCAAGGTAATTCTTCAGCTGTAATCATGACTTATAGGTGATAAGTTTACGTCAGTTTTGGTTTTTTACCGATCATAAAATCTAAGTTAGGGGTTATTTTGCCACAGTCAGCTTACTTTTTACCTGCATTGTCAGCCCTGTTTTGGTCGGGCAATTTCGTATTTGCGCGTTACGTCTCCAGTGACATTCCTCCCATTGCTCTGGCTTACTGGCGCTGGACCTTGGCTATGTGTTTGATATTGCCTTTTGCTATTAAGCCGATTTGGCAGCAACGCGCGATCATTAAAGCCCATTTTTGGCCGTTGTTTTTACTGTCGACGGTGGGGGTTGCTGGGTTTAATACTTGTGTTTATTTGGGGTTGCAAACAACGACAGCGACAAATGGCTTGCTAATCAACTCCATGATCCCGATTTTAATCATTGTATGTTCGTTATTATTGGGAGTGACGATTCAGCTCAAGCAAGGTTTAGGCGTGCTGATTTCTTTACTGGGAGTGATCTTTTTAGTGTGCCATGGCGAGCTTAGTCGCTTACTTAATCTAAGGGTGAATACAGGCGATCTTTGGGTGCTTTTGGCAACGTTACTGTGGGCGATTTACTCGATCGGTTTAAAGGTGAAACCTGCAGAGTTGTCGGCGGTCGCTTTTCTAGGTTTTAGTATTAGCGTGGGTAGTTTTGTGCTTAGTCCTTTATATTGGTTTAACCTAACATCTGAAGCAAGTTGGCATTTTAGTTTGGAAAATGGCGCGGCAATAGGGTATACCGCTATTTTTGCATCATTAGTGGCTTACTTTTGTTGGAATCAAGGCGTAAAATTGATCGGCGCAAGTACCGCTGGGCAATTTATCCACTTGATGCCGGTATTTGGCACCGCCCTTGCTGTGTTGTTTATAGGTGAACAACTGGCGTGGTTTCAATTAATAGGGGCGCTAGCGATTGGCTCTGGGATCCTTTTATCTTTGCAGAGCAAGCCGAGCCGTTAGCGCAGTGGCAAAGACGTTAGCGAGATTCCATTATAAGTGAGCAGTAAATGACATTAGAAGTGTGGTTGGCCTACTTAATTGCAGGCATTATCTTGAGTGTTTCGCCCGGCGCCGGTGCGGTTAATACTATGTCGAACGGCATGAATTATGGTTTTAAGCGTGCATTGGTGTCGATTATTGGCCTGCAGGTGGGGCTGATTCTCTTGTTCGTACTTGTTGCAATTGGGTTAGGGGCGTTAGTGGCGCAATCAGCGCTGGCGTTTAATATTATTAAGTGGGTTGGCGTTGGTTACTTAATATATTTAGGCGTGATGAAATTTAGGGAGCAGGGTGCGATGGACGTGGCGCAAGTGAGCGCCAAGCCAATGCCGTTAGCAAAATTATTTAGTCATGCCTTGTTGGTTAATGTGACCAATCCGAAAAGTATTGTATTTTTGGTGGCGTTACTGCCACAGTTTATTGATCCCAATGCAGCGCAAGCGCCACAGTTTTTGATTCTTGGTACCACTTCGGTGCTGGTGGATATGGTGGTTATGATTGGCTATGCCTTGTTAGCGACACGTCTCGCCTTTTTCATTCGTAGTGAGCGACATATGCGCTTACAGAATCGGATTTTTGGTGGCATGTTTATTGGAGCGGGCTCGCTTTTAGCGGTGGCAAGTCACAAATAGTGTTATTTATCAATTGAAGAGGGAAGCCAAGGCTTCCCTTTTTTGTGTTTGTTGCTATCGTTTCTGTTCTATTTTTAGGAATAAATTCAATGAGAAAAAATGTTTCCCCAATTCTAAGCCAACTAAACCAAGTGATTTTAGGCAAAGAAGCGCAAGTTGAATTGGCGCTGGTTTGTCTCCTTGCGGGTGGGCACCTATTAATAGAAGACTTGCCCGGCATGGGGAAAACGACCTTAGCACAAGGGTTAGCCACTACCTTAGGGCTAAGTTATCACCGGGTGCAGTTCACTAGTGACATGCTACCGGCGGATATTTTGGGGGTGTCTATCTTTGATCCACAAAAACAGGCATTTCATTTTCATAAAGGCCCCATCTTTAACCAAGTTTTGCTTGCCGATGAAATTAACCGCGCTAGCCCGAAAACCCAAAGTGCTTTACTAGAAGCGATGGCAGAGCATCAAATCAGTATCGACAGTGAGACTTACTCATTACCTGAGCCATTTTTTGTCATTGCGACACAAAACCCGCTCGATCAAGCAGGAACTTTTCCCTTACCTGAGTCGCAGCTAGATCGCTTTATGATGCGTATTGAATTGGGCTTTCCTAACATGGAAGCTGAGCTAGCGATGCTGCAAGGAAAGCAGTTTAATCAAGTATCACAGGTAATCGATACTGCAGAGCTCCTATCGATGCAAGCACAGGTGCGAGAGGTTTCTGCCAGTGCGTCAGTACTTAATTATTTGTTACGCTTAGTGGCAGAGAGTCGCTATAACGCTACTTACCCTAATCCATTATCGCCACGTTGCAGTAAAACCTTGTTGCAAGCTGCGAAAGCTAAGGCTTGGGTGGCAGGGCGTGACTATCTGTTACCCGATGATGTCCAAGCGGTGTTTCCTGCTGTAACTGACCATCGTTTAGGCGTGCTTGGCGGCGCGCAAAGTAGCGGTGCGGCGTTGAGTGAAACCTTATTACATGCCGTTGATCCACTGGCTTAAGGTGATTTTGTTGACAATTCGCAAGTGGTTTAAACAGCGCTTTGATAAGTGGTTAAAAAAAAATATACCGCCTAACGGTAAGATCACTCTGACCCGAAATAATCTATTTATTCTGCCGACTTGGTTTGGTGCTGCGTATTTAGTGACGTGTTTTACGTTGTTTTTATTGGGTACAAATTACCAGAATAACTTGATTTTATTTTTGTCATTTTTGCTATCGAGTATTTTTGTTAGCTGCTTACTGGCCAGTCATAAGAATATGTCTGGTTTAACTCTTTATGCTGCCAACCCTGAGCCACAGTTTGCTGAGCAATACATCGCCTTTCCATTAAAGATTGAACACCGCCCAGAGCAAGGGCAGTTTATTTTCGCTTTTCAACAAGATGGTGACGGACTAGATGCACTGATTAAAGACCAGCAGGTGTTGATTTATCGTCAGGCGTTACGTCGTGGTTACTTTAATCCAGGACGATTGACGATTTCTAGTGTGTTTCCCCTCGGACTGTTTCGGGTTTGGACTCATGTAGATCTGAACTGGCAAGGATTGGTTTATCCCAAGCCTATTGAAAGCGCGGTCGTGCTAGACAGTGATGGCGCGGATAAGCAGGCCGATTTAGGGCGCAGTCGTACTCAAGCTGGTTTTGATGAGTTTGCCGGCTTAAAGACTTATCAAATAGGGGAGTCGTTAAAGTCGGTTGCTTGGAAGCAGTTAGCCCAAGGCCGAGGTTGGCACAGTAAAGCCTTTGAACAAGCTCAAGGCAGTGCAGTTTGGCTAAACCTTAACGCGCAAACTGGGCGCGATTTAGAAACTAAACTCGGCCAACTTACCGCTCAGGTTTTAACCTTAGACGAACAAAACGCTTTATATGGTTTGCGCTTGGGGACTCATGAGATTGCTCCTGCGCAAGGGGCGCAGCAGCGTCTTACTTGTCTCGCAGCATTAGCAACTTATGGTCTTAATAAGGCGGTGATGTAATGGATTTGTTTTTTAAGCGACATCATCTACTGCTTATTTTACTTTGTTATTTGGCGACGACTTTATCCCTATCAAACCAAATTCACTGGCTGATTTTTGTCTTGGCGGTGGCCTGTATTGGCTGGCGCGTAGGTATCTATTTTGGCCGTTTAGCTGCGCCATCGGTGATGGTTAATCGCGTTGCAGCCTTACTTGGTGCGGGTGTGTTGATGAGCGTGGTGTTCAGCCAAGGCTTGTTTAGTGCCATGATGCATTTGATTGTGTTGGGCTACACCTTGAAGTTTTTGGAGTTGAGCGCACGGCGGGATATTAATGTCTTTGTTTGTACTGGCATGGTGCTAATAGCGGTTTTCTTTGTTTTTGAAACTTCTGTAATGATGGCGCTATGGGGTGTGTTGCTCGCTGTTTTGCATTTAGGGTTAGCACTCAGTTTGTATGCTGAGCACCTCTCGGCCAAAGCGCAGACCCGTTATTTAACTAAGCTGGTATTGATTAGTTTACCCTTGGCGTTAATGCTGTTTGTGCTACTGCCGCGTTTACCGCCGATGTGGAAATTGCCATTACAAAATCAAGCCACTACAGGTCTTTCTGAAACGGTAAACCCGGGCGATATTGCCGAGTTAAGTCGCTCTAGTGCTCTTGCTTTTCGTGCTAGCTTCGCGCAAGGGGTACCACCTGCCAATGAGCGTTATTGGCGGGTGATGACTATGGATCAGTATGTGCAGGGCCAATGGTCGCAAAGTGAGTCGATAAAAAGTGCGGTGCGATTGGCAGAAAGAGGCAGTCGCTTTAATGTTGAAGTTGCGGGGACCGCGCAATCATATGAGTTGATTCTTGAACCTAGCTTTCAAACTTGGTTACCTAGCCTAGCGGTGAGTAATGGCCAAAATAATCGCGCTAACCTGCTATTTAATTATACCTTACGCAATGACATTCCGATTACGCAACGCAGCATGCTGCGTTTTAGCTATTTTCCCGATACGCCAATACGTTATTTAGACCGGACCATGAGGCAGCAAAATTTGCTATTACCAGAATCGGGTAATGAGCAAACGCGGGCTTGGGCTGCGCAGCTAAAACAAGAGAACCTTTCGCCACAACAGCAAATAAGCCGAGTTTTACAGCGTTATGCCGGTGAAAACTTCCGTTACACCTTACGGCCACCGCCATTAGGACAAGAGCAAATCGATGGTTTTCTATTTGGCTCGCAAGCGGGATTTTGCGTGCACTATGCCAGTAGTTTTGTTTACATCATGCGTTTACTTGAGTTACCTGCACGAATGGTAACGGGTTACCAAGGCGGCGAGTGGGATGGTGAAGGTGGCTTTTTGACCGTTCGCCAATATGATGCTCATGCTTGGGCGGAGGTTTATGTTGATGGTCGTTGGCAACGTTTTGATCCTACTGCTTTTGTTGCGCCAGATCGGGTTGAGTCGGGTCTTGAGTCGGCATTACCGAATGAGTTTTTGGCAGGCGATTTAAGCTTAATTAAGTTTAGAAGCAATGCGTTGGTTAACCAGCTTTACCTAACCATGGCGAAATTTGATTACGTGTGGGCGGTTTGGGTATTGAACTACGATAATCAAAAGCAATTTGACTTGATCAAGCGTTGGTTTGGCGATATTGATTTTTTTGCCCAGATTTGGCTGTTTATTGGTGCTTTTATCGCCATTATTACACTGATGGTTTTGTGGAGTTTAAAGCCATGGCAAAGGCCAACTTTAGCGCGTGAGGATAAGCTGTTTATGGCGCTGCATGGGGTGTTTAGTAAGCAAGGGTTGGAGCGTTTACCGGGCGAAACGGTAACAGATTATTGCCTACGAATTTCACTGGTTTCGCCAAAAAATGCGGATCAGGTAATGAACTTTTCGCGGCTATATAATCGCGTTAAATATGCTGACCAAACGAGCATGCAGAATGAGAAAGATTATCTGAAATTGTCTTTGCTGCTAAAGTTGATCCGTCGCCGAACAAAATAGCGAGCCGTGGATTTTTTTTACTAAATCTGTTGTTTTCAGTAGAATGCAGCATATTTTGTCACTATAGGCTAAGCCGATGTCTGAACCGTTATATTTGTCAAATGATGCATTAATGCATGCCGTTCGAGAAGTTTTTCAAGTGGAGTCTGATGCATTAAAGCGCTTAGCTGAGACCGCTGATCAGCGTTATATTGATGCTATTCGTTTGCTTAAGCATTGCCAAGGGCGAATTGTTGTTTGTGGCATGGGCAAGTCAGGCCTGATTGGTAAAAAAATAGCGGCTAGTTTTGCCTCTTTAGGTCAGCCTGCTTTTTTTATGCATCCCGGTGAGGCCTTTCATGGTGACTTAGGCATGGTGCAGCCTGCAGATGTGTTATTGCTACTTTCATACAGCGGTGAGACAGATGAAGTATTAAAGATCATCCCTTCACTTAAACACTTTGGTAATAAGATCATTGCAATTACTGGCGGCTTAGAATCTAGCTTAGCCAAGAATGCGGATTTGGTATTAGACGCCAGTATTGAAAAAGAAGCCTGTCCGAATAATTTAGCGCCCACTACGTCAACGACGGTCGCATTAGCAATTGGTGATGCATTAGCCGCAACCTTAGCGCTAGAAACCCAATTTAGCCCGATGGACTTTGCTAAGTATCACCCCGGCGGTAGTTTGGGACGGCGTTTACTGACCCGAGTGAAAGACGTGATGCGCAGCGAACAGTTGCCAACGGTTAGCGCAGATACGCCGATCACTGATGCGTTAATGGTGATGACGCAAACGCGCACTGGACTGGCTTTAGTGATGCAAGATGATGCCCTATTAGGGGTGATTACAGATGGTGATGTGCGTCGTTACTTATTGGCCGGGCATCAAGTAACATCGGGTGTTGCGCAAGATATGATGACGCGCTCGCCAAGAACCGTTGATGAGACATGTATGTTGGCAGAGGCGGAAGAGTTAATGCGCGAAAAACACATTAAATGGTTGGTGGTCACCAATGCCCAACAACGTGTGTCGGGCATTTTGGAGTGGAGTCAGTAAGCGCTTAAAGTTTAAATCGGCGTACTGACTGGGTCAGTGAGTTAGCTTGATTCAGTATTTCCTCACTGGCTTGTGAGGTGTGCGATGCCGCTTGATTTGAGGTTTCTGCAATATCACGAATATTGACAATATTGCGGTTGACCTCAGCAGCAACGGTACTTTGCTCCTCGATTGCAGCGGCAATTTGGGTGCTAGTTTCAGAAATATTGGTCACGTCGCGCGTGATTTGCTCAAGTAACTCACCGGCTAATTCTGCTTGTTCGGTACTCTCTTGGCCTTGGCCATGACAGCTTTTTATTAGGTCGACAATGCTGCTTGTTTTGCCTTGCAATGACGAAATAATGTTACTAATTTCTTGAGTCGAATTTTGCGTACGTTGCGCTAAGCTGCGAACTTCATCTGCCACTACCGCAAAACCGCGCCCTTGCTCACCAGCGCGTGCCGCTTCAATTGCCGCATTCAATGCCAGTAGGTTGGTTTGTTCGGCAATACCACGAATAACCTCTAATACTTGCCCTATGGTTTGGCTTTCTTGTTCTAGTTCCTCTACTGCTTTTGATGAAAGGGTTAGGCTGTTTGCCAAGTTGTTTATTTTATCTATGGTTTGGTCGACACTTTGACGTCCCTTAATAGCATTATTATTCGTATCGCCGGCGCGATGAGCTGCGGCTTCTGTATTCCTTGCTATATCGTCAATGGTGCTCCCCATCTCGGTGACAGCTGTTGCAACCATGTCTGTTTCATGTAGTTGGTTGGCTATGCCTTGGCGAGTTTCTGATGCATTGAGAGAAAGCTCTTCAGCGGCACTGGATAAAGTATCCACAGCGTGGTTAACATCTTGAATTAGATCCTGAAAAGTGGCGAGCATTTCATCAAAATTCTGCCCAACACTAGCAATTTCATCACTGCCTGTGATATTGGCTCTTTTGCTCAAGTCCTTATTGTGGTTGATGTCACTCATGGTATCGGACAGTCGGGTTAGGGGGGTGAGAATACTGCGAGAGAGAGCGATACTAAACGCAATAATTGCAAGGATGATAATACCAAAAATTAACATAGCTTGGTTTTTGGTATTATCAATCGATTCTGTGATGATGCTTTTGATCTGCTGTTCTACGGTATCGAGGGCATCTTCAGTTTGATGTATGGTCGATCTTAATTTACTTAACAGCCCTTCGTTAGAATTAAGGCCAATGGCCTGCTCTTGCTTAACGTATTCATTAAACCTTGCATGATAATCGATCAGGCTTTGCTTTACTTCACCCTGATTACCTTCAATCATGGTAGTGATCAGCTTATTAAATCGATCTAAGTACTTAACATCGAGGCGTAACATGAAATCTTTTTCAAAGCGTCTTAGCATCAGATAGTTGCTCAAGGACTCAAAGTCACTAACATTTTTGTAAAGCTGCTCAGCAGCATGAGCACTGTCGCGCAGCGCACCATTTAAGCCGGATTCATGGTCTAAGCCCGCACTAATTTGTAACTCAACAAGCTGATTAAACATCACCTGATATTGTTCCATGGCTTTAATGGTTGTGTCTATTTCGGTACTGGGTAAGTTGGTCTCTTGATAAAATTGGCGTATTGCTGCCAGATGTCCGCTGGTACTTGCAAAACTATCATTAAATTTTTGTTGGTATTTAAGATCTTTACGCGCCAAGAAATCCTTCTCATGGCGACGTAACATTAACATGTCGGTTTTGAGTGACTCAGCTACTAAAGCCGTTTTAGAAAGTTTTTCTAACTCGCTAATTTTAATAATCAACAGTGAAAATAGTAAAAATAAACCTACTGTAATGACTAAGCTATTGGCGATGAATTTGTGTTTAATTAACATGCAAGTCCTATTGCGTTGTCAGGCTTGCTTCAATTGTAGTTGTGTTTTTGGAGAGGGAAAGAGTCAAGACAATAAAATTGACTTGACTTTGATTTTAATAATTCAGTTACAAATTGAATTGTTTCACTGCGTTATGCAAAACTGTTGCTTGCTCCAGCACTTTATCACTGGCGTGAACGCTGCTGAGAGCTGAGGCGCTATTGTGCTCGGCACTGTCTTTAATATTGATGATATTCCGATTAACTTCTGCTGATACTAAGCTTTGCTCTTCAATCGCGGCGGCCACTTGGGTACTCATATCTGATATGTGGCTAACATCTTTGGTAATTTGAGTCAGAAGTTCGCCTGCTTGCTGGGCTTGATCGGAACTATCTTTACCTTGCTGGTGACAAGAGCTAATCAGATTAACAATACCTTGAGTGCGTTGTTGCAATGAATCAATAATCTGGCTTATTTCAAGGGTCGAATCTTGGGTTCGCATGGCTAAATTACGCACTTCGTCTGCGACAACAGCAAAGCCGCGGCCTTGCTCTCCTGCTCTTGCTGCTTCAATCGCAGCGTTAAGGGCAAGTAGATTCGTTTGCTCTGCAATGCTTTTAATGACGTCTAGCACTTGATCGATCGTTTGGCTTTCTTCTGCAAGCACAGAAACAGCTTGTGAAGAGCTATTAAGTGCCGCGGATAATTGCTCAATCTTATTTATCGTATCTTCAACGCTTTGCTTACCGAGTAAGGCATTGCGATTGGTTTGCTCCGCTACTTGGGCGGCCATTTCGGTATTCTTGGCAATCTCTTCTATGGTTGAGCCCATTTCGGTAACGGCTGTGGCGACTTGATCGGTTTCTTCAAGCTGCTTACTGATTTGAGCTTTATTGTTATTAGCATTAACCGATAATTGTTCCGACGATTCTGATAGCTCGCTTACTGCGGTATTGACGCCTTTAATGATACTTTGAAAGTTACTCAGCATCAGGTTAAAGCTTCTGCCTAGTTGGCTTAATTCATCTTTACCAGACTGCTCCACTCTTAGGCTTAAGTTATTACTTTGTTGTATGTTTTGAATAACATTAACCAAGCTATTAATTGGGTTAAGCACTGAGCGACTAATATAAGCCCCAATACCAATTACCAGTATCATAATTGCAATGAACAAGAACAACGCTTGCTGTGTTATTTCATCAACGCGTTGTGCCAATATTTGATGCAGGTTGAGCTCTACCGCCACCAGCACATCTTCGGTTTGCTTAATCGTTTGGCGCATCTGCCCTAATAATCCTTGGCTGTGATCTAAGCCAAACTGATTCAAGGTGGTCACGTATTGATTAAATTGCGATTGAAAGCGCGATAATACCGCAGCATCGTCGGGGAGGAGTTGGGAATGGAGCGCTTGAACTTGTTTATTTAGGGTGTCAGCATATTTCATATCATGACGCTGGATAAAGTCTTTCTCGCTGCGGCGAACCATTAAATATGCCGTTAGTAGCTTATCATTATTAAGCTCGATAATGTGCTTTTCTAGCTCATGAGCGGAGTCTCGTAATTTGCCATGAAGGCCGCTTTTATGATCAAGTCCTAAGGTTTGGTTGAGCATAACAAGCTGATCAAAGTCTTGCTGGTATAGCTTTACTTGTTCGCTGAGCTGGTCTAATTGTGCGCTGTTTTGGTTGATGCTTTGATAGAAGGCTTGTAGTTGCTCTAAGGTGTTGATTGTTTGCAGTGCTTCTTGATCAAACTTATCCTTATACGTTAAATCTTTTCGCGCTAAAAAATCTTTTTCATATTTGCGTAAACTTAATATATGGCTGGTTAATTGTTCGGCTTGACTAACGCGAATGCTTAAATCTTTTAAAATTGCTGATTCTTGTAGCAGTAAAAGCAATAACGCTAATAACCCTAACCCAGTGATGAGTGTATTGGTGAGCATTTTTTGTTTGATATTCATAAGCCGAAACCTTCTAACAACATGAGATTTCTTTGCTCTCGTGGTTAGAGCAAACTAAGTGCATGAATATATTAGAACAGCCTGCTAAAAAACAGGCTGCTGGTGGTTTTTTGATTAAACTTGTTAACTCGCGCTGCTTCGTTGAGCGCGCTGTTTATTGATGGGTTATTTATTACTTGCTAAATTGATTTCATTGTCATTTATAAAGGCTATAACTGGATTGTTTTTCATTACTTTTGAGTAATATATTTTGCCAGCAATTAAACCTGCGATGAAGCCGCCAATATGGGCAGACCAAGCGACGCCTTCTGAGCTGGCGACAAAGCCATAAACATTAATGCCAAGCCAAATTAAAAAATAAGCCCAAGCCGGTAACCTAGCTTGGTATACGATAAACATAAAGCTTAATTTGGCTTTTTTAAATAAGATTAGATAAACACCGAACAGGCCGGCAATCGCGCCACTAGCACCGACCATAGGCGCCATTTCTCCTAAATGGATAGCATAAAAAGCGAGGCCCCCGACTATGCCGAAGAACAAATACAGCAGTAAGTAAGTGGTTTTACCCAGCGCGTCTTCTAAGTTGTCACCGATGACATAGAGAAAGTACATGTTGCCGAGAATATGCAGCCAGCTGCCATGAAGAAATTGATAGCTGATCAGTGTCCAAGGTGCATCGGCAAAGTATATTGGATCCATGACTAAGGATTTGGAAAGGGTTTCTTCGTCAATCATGCCAGAGAGAGTGACGAAAAAAATGCATAAATTCAGTACAATAAGAGACACGGTGACAATAGGAAAGTTACGTGGCTTGATATTGTACTCTACAGGCATTTGGGTAATAAATTGAAAAATGTAACTGGCAAAATTGTTGGTTTTATTTAATTCAATCATCGCACTTCTTAGGTGAGGTGTGCGCTCTACCTCTTTGAGCTCATCTTTATCAATCCAAACTCCGTTGCATTGGGTACATAAATCGATCTCGACATCAAAATTGTCAATGATTTTGAAAGTCTCCAAAGGGTGTTGACAGTCAGGGCATGAGCGGTCACTGCAACCCACATAATCCCCGATATTACCTTTCAAGCTATGCTGTTGTTGCTGGTCGGCATAAGAGGCTTCTAGCTCACCACCTTCAAACCATAGCCCGCCACAGTCAGTACACACGTCGACTTCTTGATGTTGGTATTGTGTTTGCCTTAATGGCTGGTTTTTGCAGCAAGGACACTGCTTATAAAAAGTTGAATTAGGCATAGTGAACCTTGTTATTTGGCTTGGTAAGAAAGTACTTGATTAACTTCTACGTTGTAGCTAAGTAGTACTTGCTTGATATTTATTAAGTCTGCTTCTAAGTAAGCAAGGGTTTCTTCTCTTGCTTGTTTTGATACGGCTTCGAGCCGCTCTGTAATTAAGGACCTATCGAGGAATTTTTTATCTAAACGCATCAGTAAGTCATCTACTTCGCTGTGAAAACGCCTTACGCCCGTCAGGATCGGTGCAGGGGTTTCCATGGTGCGAGGAGAGAAGCGCATTGCCTGCCATACGTAAGTGTCAAATTTAGGTTGATCCTTTTCGGCAAAATAAGTGTGCCCTTGACGTAAAAAAGCAATGGTTTCATCTAGCTTATTTATGTTATCGCTAAACTCATCTCTCAGAGAGCGGCGCAAATGATAGTTATCTTGTAGGGTATTAATGTCATTGAAAGTCATGGCCTGCGACATCCCTTCTTGGGAGGCTAAATAAACCCCCAGCATGGTGGCTATCAGCATAAACACTTGGCCTACCCAGAAACCCGTTTTTATTAAGTCGGAGTTATCGAGCTTTTTGACCGCCGTTTTAATTGGCAGTGTTTTAGGCATATTTTAACTCCATGGCTGCAGGCTCCTATGGTCGGCGATTTTACAAAATAATTAGTTTTTTGTCAGTGTTAATCTTACTCCTATGGTTAAGGATTTTTATTTATTTGATATTCATTGAAATAATGTGCTTTGATCTAGTTTGTTTTCCCTATCATGCTTCTTGAGACGATGAATAGAATAATTAAGTCATTGCTACTGACATGTTGTACTTGGGTTATGCTGCCATCTCTTGGCTGGAGCATAGATCTAAATTGGTTATCCTATTCTAGTGTTGAGTTAGCACGGGTCAGCCTTGATAAGGCGTGCCCAAAAAATGTTTTGCAAGGGGTTGAGCTCGAACGCAATGATGAAGGAGAAGTAATACTAAAAGTTGAGTTACTCCGCTGGGACCTAGATTGTCCTAGCCAGCCTAATTCCAGCAAAAAACAAACACCTGAACAGGTGCTAGCGACACTCAATCAAACCTTAGCTCAATTGAATATGGTTGAGTGGGTTGCGCAGTTACCTTTGCTCTCTGTCGAGATACAATCCCTTACGCTGTACCAAGGTGGCAAACCTTTGGCGTCCCCTTGGCGATTGACAGGGCAAGTAACGGAGGCGGGGGTCACTGTTAAATTAGTTAATAAGCAAGATCAGCTCGCGCTTAATATCAATAGGCAAAACCAAGCATTTGTTATTAATGGCGAGTTATCGTCAGGTGGGGTGCAAGCTTCTTTGCTTAATTTACCCACTCATGTTGCTCTCTCTCCTAAGTTTAGTTTACGCGGCAAGCTGGATAGTTTTACCCAGTTGTCAATGGAGCTTAGTTCTCCTGTTACCGTTAAGCCGCAGCTATCAAAAGGCTTAGTGGTCGCTAAGGCCCATTTAGATCTAGCACGCCAGCAGTTATCTATTTCAGCGTTTAAGGTGAAGGGGGCAATCAAACAAGGTGATTTTAATGCTGGTGACGTTGAATGGGTATTAACTAAACCCGCCAAGCTGTCTCTTAAAAAAGCAGAATTAACCTTTGAAATGGCGGCCAAAAAAGCGCGCTGGCGCAAGCACAAATTACCTGATTTTAGGTTGGCCAGTGAGCTGAATTATATTCCCCTTACTCATCAGCTAGCTGCCAAGTTTGATTTTTCAACTTTGCAGCAAATTATTAGTGCGCAAGTTAGTTTGGATAAGCAGCGGGTAAATTGGCAAATTTTACCGAGTAAATTAACCTTAGCTGAGGCTAATAAAGCTGGGCAAGGGTTAAAGTTTTTAGATAAAACGCAGCTTACCTCAGGCACGATAGAGCTTAATGGGACAGGAAATTACCATTTTGGTAAGCAAGCAGGTCAACTTGGCCTTTCTTTGAATGCAGTCAATGTATCGGGCTTAGTGCAAGATTATATATTGGAAAATGCCACCCTCAAGGTTGAGCAAGGCTATAAAATTGAACGAAATAAACTTTTATCGGTCAAAGATAATAACCACTTAAGTATCGATTTGTTGGATATAGGTGTTCCACTAAGCGCCATTGATTTAGCTTTTAAAGCTGATGTCAATCAACCTGAAATAATTGATTTTAAAGGGTTTGTCTTAGGCGGTGAATTAAGGGTACAGCGCTTTAAGCCGCTCGCAATAGGCCGCACTGATGTGAAGGTAAAAGGGGTGCAGTTATCAGGGTTACTCGCTTACGGGCAATTACCTGGTGCCAGTGCAACGGGGTTAATTGATGCCAACATTCCGCTGTATAAGGAAGCCGATGGTTTTCATATTTACAATGGGGAAGTGTTTGCTCGTGCACCTGGTGGACAAATCATGATACCGGATTCTGATGTGGTACAAAATCTCGCGGCAACCAACATAGGTGTTGAGTTTATATTTAAGGTTTTACAGGATTTACGTTATTCTGATTTAGCGGGTAAGCTTAACTATAAACCCGATGGCGAAATGGGCATTGAAGTGTTGATTAAAGGGCTTAGCCCTCAGGTGAGTAAAACGCGGCCAATTGAGTTTAATTATTCGCACCAAGAAAACCTGATACAATTGTTGCGCAGTTTGCGCTTTTCCAATGAGTTGGAAAGAAAAATTGAGGATAAATATTTATGATAAGGATACTGGCACCTTTGTGCTTCAGTGTGATTTTATTAGCGTGCACTCCACGAGTGGAAGTGGCTGTACCAGATAAGCCGATCACGGTGAATTTAAATGTTAAAATAGATCACGAAATCCGAGTCAAGGTGGACAAAGATCTAGAGCAAATCTTCAGTGATGATAGCGGGCTGTTCTAAGGAGTTAATGATGAAAAAGTGGATACTACTTTTGTTTACCGCGCTAAGCTTTAATGTGATGGCGTTAGATTTGCAACAAGCTAAAGAGCAAGGTTTAATTGGCGAGCGCCCTGATGGCATGATTGGTGCAGTACAAGCATCCCCAGAAGTGAATAAGATAGTGGCGAGCATTAACGCCCAACGCGTTGATGCCTATAAAAAAATTGCTGCTAAAAATGGTATGACTACCGATCAGGTGGCAATACTGGCGGGTGAAAAAGCCCTGCAAAAAACGCCTTCAGGACAATATATTTTAAATGGCTCTGGTCAGTGGGTGAAAAAATAACCATTCTTTTTTGACGTTCAACCATTTTACAGCCATAAAACCGACTCGGGTAACCTAGTCGGTTTTTTACTAATGAAGGATTAAATCTGTGCGGCCACCTAAAGCAATGAAGAAGCCATTTTCTATTAAGCATCATCAAGATCTGCGTCGTGATGATTTTTATTGGCTACGTGACGAGCAGCGCAGTGATCCAGAAGTACTTGAATACTTAACTGCTGAGAATCAGTATTGCGAACATCAACTCGCCCCCACAGCAGCGTTGCAGCAAACCCTTTACCAAGAAATGACCGCGAGGCTAAAGCCTAGCGATCAAAGCGTGCCCTATTTTAAAAATGGCTATTGGTATCAACAACGCTTTGAGCCTGATTGTGAATTTCCAATGTTAGTGCGAAATAAACAGCATTTGAGTGCGGCAGAAGAGTGCTTACTTGATTTAAATGAACAGGCTGAAGGGTTTGAATACTATGATTTAGCAGAAGCAAAGGTGAGCCTTAGCCAGCAGCTGCTAGCTTTTTCTGAAGATTGTTTGGGACGCCGCTTGTACCAGATAAAGATCAAGGATTTAGCCACTGGCCAGATAGCTGAACATTGCGTTGATGATACTTCAGGCGAGGTGGTTTGGGGTAATGACAGCCGATATTTTTATTACGTAAAAAAGCACCCTGTTACTTTAGTACCCTATCAGGTTTATCGTCATCAGCTTGGTGCGCCAAGTTCACTAGACCAATTAGTTTATGAAGAAGCTGACGATAGCTTCTATATTAGCTTACATAAAACACGCTCTGAGCAGATGATCGTTATTGGTGCTTATGCCAGTACAACCAGTGAAGCGCTTTACTTAGATGCCAATAACATTGATGCTCAACCGCAATTATTTAACGCTCGTGAGAAAAATATTGAATATGAGTTAGAGCACTTCGCTGGACAGTTCTTTGTTAAAACCAATGCTTTGGGCAAAAATTTTGCGTTAATAGCAGCCCCGGAACAGTCTAACCATGTAATCTCATTACCTTTTACTCAGTGGCCGGTCATTGTTGAGCACAAGTCTGATGTGTTATTGCAAGGTTATGAATTATTTAATGATTTTATTGTGATTGAAGAGCGTTGCAATGGCTTGGTGAAATTACGCTATCGCCATTGGCAGCATCAACAGTATCAGTGTATTGAATTTAATGATCCTACCTACACCGCTTGGTTAGCTATTAACCCTGAGCCCAATACTTCCTTATTAAGGTTTTGTTATTCAAGCCTAACCACGCCAGCCAGCACCCTAGAGGTTGACTTGACTAGTGGTCAGCAAAAAACCTTAAAGCAGCAGCAAGTGATGGGCGATTTTAACGCACAGGACTACCAAAGTGAGCGTGTCTGGGCAGTTGCGCGTGATGGTGTAAAGGTACCCGTTTCACTTGTTTATAAGCGACATTTATTTAAGCGTCATGGCAACAACCCGCTATTGGTATATGGCTATGGCGCCTATGGTTTATCAGAGGATGCTATGTTTAGCAGTGATCTGTTGTCACTACTCGACCGTGGATTTGTGTATGCCATTGCCCATGTGCGTGGTGGTGAAGAGCTTGGCAGGCAATGGTATGAATCCGGCAAGCTAGGCAACAAGCATAATAGTTTTTATGACTTTATTGATGTAACTGAGGCGTTAATTAAACAAGGGTTCGGTGATCCAAAGCGAGTTTACGCTATGGGTGGCAGTGCGGGTGGTTTACTGATGGGAGGAGTGATTAATCTAGCCCCGACGCTTTACCATGGTGTGGTTGCACAAGTGCCGTTTGTCGATGTGCTGACAACAATGCTTGATGAGTCCCTACCTTTAACGACGGGGGAGTATGAGGAGTGGGGAAATCCAAACTTGTATCAGGATTATCAGCGTATTAAATCTTATAGCCCATATGATCAAGTAAAGGCTCAAGTTTATCCACATTTATTGGTAGTGACAGGTTTACATGACTCACAAGTGCAATACTGGGAGCCTGCTAAGTGGGTGGCTAAACTTAGAGAGTATAAACAAGGCGATACCTTGCTACTGCTGCATACGGATTTAGACGCGGGACATGGCGGGAAGTCGGGGCGCTTTAAGCAATACTATGATACCGCTAGGGAATATGCTTTTTTGCTTTGGTTGGCTGAGCAACAGCCCTAAGCTAAGTAAGCGCTAATTTCTTCGTTGAGACGAACTTGTAATGACTCAACATCAGACCAAGTTTGTGTATTTTGTTGCTGTTTGAATGCGCTGAGGGCGCGCTCTAATGGTTTCGCGCAAACTAAGCTAGCCGTGCCTTGCAGGATAGTTAATTGCTGCTTTATATCAGCACTATTTTGGCTTTGATAAGCGCTCGCAAGAGCTTCTAAATCACCGCTTGCATGGCATAAGTAATCTTGCAGTAGTTGCTGGCGTAAAGCTTGATTACTCAGTTTGAATTCCAACATGGCAATATCTAACACAGTAAACTTCATGCAAACCCTTAACTTAATCATTCAAGTTAATCAGAGTAACGATTTTTTACTGAAGATGAAAGTGCACTTAATGGTCTGAGTAGATGATGACTTCCATGGGATCGAGCAATTGATGTGCGTGAATATCAAAGTAATTAGCGGCCCGCTCATTAGGCTCTAAATTAGAAATTATATTGGCGTGACAGTGGCCGGTAAGCATTGCGTTTAATGGTGGTCTTTGGCCTTCTAATGATTTCGAATTCTGTTGATATCTCATAGTTTCCTCTGTGATAAATATCTTTAGGCGGTAAGATTATGAGCCGCTGAGATGACAGCTTAATGACGTTTGATGTTAAAACGAGCTGACTAAGGTTGGTGCTGATAGTTAGCGAACTAGTGCTATAAACTCTCGAAATAACATGTGCATTGTGTGAGCAAAATAATAAATGCAACTGGTTAAGCAGTTTTTATAGTTGAGCAATGAAGTCATTAATTAATAACCTAGGGTGAAGATATTGCTTGTTTTGCTTGTGAGATATTGGCTATTTTTCTTGTAGGTAAAGCTCCTTTGTTATTGATTCTTTACATATTTTAACGGGTAACTCTTTAGTATCAGTAGGATCCTTCGTAAATGTAAGTGAGATGTAAGTTAAGGGGGGTGGTTTAATTGCATTTGTTATATTTTTTGATGTTTGTTCCGGTGTATAGTTAAGTCGTTATAATGATATTTCGGGTTTCGCGCTATCGGAATGGTTAATGCGAATAGAGGGTCTAATGGCTTGTGGTGAAATACTGCTTTTGATTGGATACTTGGAATAATTAACACCAATTACCTTAGGGATAAGGGTAAGGGTCAAGGAATTGCATGGAGCGGGTTTTTATCACGGATGATATGCTGTGACCCATTAGACAAGGGGGTGATGTGACAGCATCGCCCCTTTTTCTTTGTCTGCGTTACGGATTTTTTCATCGTCAACCATCAAATTATTGTGTTACGTCGTTGTGGATAAATGAAATGACTTACGGTGTCGCATTTTTATATAAAACTGAATAGTCCGAACTCTGCTGCATGTTACATTAGCTGTGGGAAAAATAGCTAATTAACGCGCTTTGATGGGCGCGATATTCAGGGATGTATGAAGTTTACCAATCGATATATCATCTTTATTTGTTTGTGCATTATCGCTTCAGCTGCCAGTGTTGTAGTTGGAGGAGCCTTTAGTTTCCGACAACTGGTTTATAAGCAGCAAGAAATCCAAATTGGTGCAGTGATTGAAGTGATAGACAAGCAGCTGGCATCGCGTCAAGGTAGTCCTGAATTTGCCTCTTGGTTACCTAATCTACTCCGTGCCCACGGTATTTCTAAGGTCGAGGTCGCTAATGATGATGGTATTGTTTATCGATTTAAAAGTGTGAGTAAGTTGTCGCAAGATGAATTCGTGTTTTATAAGTATTACCTGCAAGCGCATCCACGCTTCTATGTTGCCATTTGGGTGCAGCAGCCATTTCGTTTATTAGATTATGGTTATAAATCTTATTTAGGTTTGTTAATCGCTTTTATTACTGTATTTATCGCTATAATCGTATGTATTCGTTGGCTTAAACAGCAGTTTTCTGGCGCAGAAAAATTGGAAAAAAGAGCGCGTCTCATTGCTCTCGGTCAAGTCAAAAAAAATGCGCATCGAGATTTAGAAGAGTGGCCAAGTAGTGCTGCTAAAGTGATTGATAGTTTATTAGTGCAGCTAAATGATGCCAAGCAAGAGCGCAGTCGCTTTGATACTTATATTCGTGCCAATGCTTTTGTTGATGATAAAACGGGCTTAGCCAATCGTTTAGCGTTTGAAAACCGTTTAGATGCCGCGCTGCGTGATGATAGTTTCGCGGCAGGGGCGGTGATGTTGGTTGAGTTAGCGGGCTTGGGGGAAATTAACCACACCATAGGCGCGCTGCAAGGTGATGATATCTTAATAGAAGTGGCCGGCGTGATAAAGACATTTGGCTTACGCTTTAATGGTGCATTTTATGCCCGTTATGCGGGGGCGCAATTTGCCTTATTGTTTCCCCAGGTCTCTTTGAAAGAAACACAAGATATTGCCAATCAGCTCTGTAAAATGCTTAATAAAGTTCATTTGCCCAGCATCATTGAAGCGAATGATTTTTATTATGTAGGGGTGAGTAACTATTTCATTGGTAATAAATCAACCTTAGTGATGGACGACGTTGATAAAGCCGTTCGAGCGGCGCGGTTAGAAGGTGCCAGTGGTTGGTATATGTTTGAACCCTCGCAAGCGGCTCCCGATATGGCTAAAGGCAGTATTCGCTGGCGCTCTATTTTGCGAAACACTTTAGATAATCGCAGCATGTTATTGTTTTTACAACCTATTTATAGCGCTGTGGATGGTCGAGAATCAGGCCATGAAGTGATGGCTAGGTTGCGTGATGAAAAAGGTAAAATTGTCAATGCGGGTGAGTTTTTACCCATGGCGGCTAAAGTTGGCATGACCATCGAGATAGACCGAGCGATGACTGAAAAAACCTTAGGTTTATTGCGCCAGCGTGGTGAACTTAGCTCACCTTTGAGTTTGAACCTATGTGCTAATACTGTGGCGGAAGCAAGTTTTCAGCAGTGGTTACGTTATGAATTAATGCAACTGCCGAAGCAGCTTTTAAATAAGCTAATCATCGAATTGCCCGAAGAGGATATTGCCAAGCACCAAGCGCGTTTAATGCCGTCTCTACGTGCATTAAAAGGGCTGGGTTGCCGACTGGCGGTCGATCATGCAGGGCAGGATGTGATCAGCATGCAATACATCAAGGACTGTGACATAGATATTCTCAAGTTACACCCAAGTTTAGTGCGAGATATCCATATTCGTCCGATGAATCAGGTCGCCATCAGGAGTCTTATTGGTGGTTGCGCTGACAGTCAGGTTGAAGTGATTGCTGTTGGAGTGGAAAATGCTGCAGAATGGGATTTTTTAAAACGTATTGGCGTTAATGCTGGGCAGGGTTACTATTTTGCACCACCTAAGCAAGTGATTTAGTATAGACAGTTCAGTATCTTTTGGTAGGCCATCGTTTTTTAGCTGTTTAGATAAGACCCGTTGCCATTAAATACGCCACCTTGTGTGTCACAAGATAATTATCCCTAGGTTAAAGGATTAGCCTGAATGGAATTGATATCACATTTTTTAAGTATATCAATGACTTTTTAATTTCATTAATTGGGCTTTCATCTAGCATATAGATAACCTTTATTACAGGTAGTTAGTTATAAATGTTTACAAAGCTGTGGCAAACTAAAACAAGTCATTCTATCGGGATATATTTTCGACCTGATATGGTCGCCGTGGTAGTGATAAATAAGTCAGGCTTGCAGCAGCTTCATACCCAGCCTGTCACTTCTTCTGAGCTTTGGCCTCAAGCATTGTCTGAAATAGTCTCGAAACATCAGCTCAAAAAAGGCCGAGTTTATGCAGTGCTATCTCAGCATTTCTATCAACAACTGCAAATTGAACGCCCTAATGTCGCTGATGACGAATTAAACCAGTCACTGCCCTTTGCCATAAAAGAATTAGTATCTGAGCCTGTCCATGAGTTAGTGTTGGACTACTATCAAGTGCCCTCAGTGCCGATGATGGCTGAACGCTTAAATGTGATTTATAGCCAGAAGTCGGTGATCAAGCGAGTAGTAAAAAGCGTTGCAATGGCGGGGCTGACTTTAGAGCATATCGGTATTGTAGAGTTGGCGTTGGCGAATCTGTTAACCTCGAAAGCAGAAACACAAATGCTAATCTATCAACATAGCGCCGACGATGTACTGGTTTCTGTGGTGCGTGATAATGCGTTATATTTTTCTCGGCATTTGCGGGGATTCCAGTCCCTCTGTCAACAAACCAAACAGATGGATACCTTTTTACTGGAAGGTTTAGGTCTTGAAATACAGCGTTCGCTGGATTATGTCGTGGCGCAGTTAAAAATAGCTGATGTCAGTCGTATTAAACTATCCTTGCCTAGTCCCCATGCCAATGAAATTGCTGAACAAATTGGTGAAGCCTTAGGCCGAAAAGTAATAGCGATACAGATGCCTGATACGCCTGAACAAAGCGATGCGCTACCTGCGATGGCGGCGTTGCCTTTTGTCGAAAAGCTGAATTTAACCTCAGTTGAGGTGGCGGAATGAAGACCAGGATTAATCTTTATACACAAGAATTTGTACCACAACGAGTATGGTTATCCTTGCCGCAAATGGTGTCAGTCTGGGCGCTTATTTTACTCCTCATCTTATTGAGCTCTACATGGCTAAACTATCGTCAACAAGAGATGCAAGTGCTAGCACGGCAAAGCACTGCGGATCTCACCCTGCAGCAAACTCAGTTAAGTGCTTTACAAGCTAAGCTAGCGCAGCATAAGTCATCACCTAGACTGCAAAAATTATTACAACAGCAGCAAGCTGAGCTCAGTGTTAAGCAAAAATTATTGGCCGCAGTGGGGCGCAATGAAACCTTTAAAAATGCTGGTTTTGCAGGTGTGTTAACTGATTTGGCGCGAGTTAACGATCCCGATATTCGTGTTACTGAAATTAAAGTGGCAGACGGACAAATAAGCTTAGGGGGGATCAGTTACAGCAATAGTGCGGTGCCGCGTTGGATTGGTCGTTTTAAGGGTACACAAACCTTAGCTGGACAAGAGTTCGCTGAGTTAAAAGTTGTTCGCAATGAGCAACAAGAGATGGTTTTTGAGTTAGTTGCTGCGGCGAAAAAATCTGAGGTGTCACCATGAGTTTAGGGGCGCAATGGACGCAAGTAAAAGAGAAAGTCATTAGCTTGTCGATGCGCGAGCGGCTGATGATGTTTAGCGCAGGGATTATTATTTTAGTTTTCCCTTGTTACACCTATTGGCTAGCTCCTATTTATCAATCTAGTTTGTCTAATGAAAAACTGCATCAGCAAAATCAGCAACAAATAGATCTGCTACGTGGTGAAGTTGACATTGCCAACATCTTGTTAGCGCGAGATCCTGATGGCCCAGCAAAAAAAGAGCTGCAGATATTAAAGCAAGCAGTGACGGAATTGGATAAGCAGCTCGCAGCGGGCACATTAGATCTTATTTCTGCGCAAAAAATGGCGCAGTTGTTAGAGCAATTATTAAGTAACAGCCAAAAGTTAACGTTAGAGAGAGCTGAATCCATCGCCCCTGTTCCTTTGTTGCCTATGGATGGTGAATTTAATCAAGAAATCAATTTGTTTCGCCATGGCTTAACCTTAACTTTCAATGGTAGCTTTTTTGCGATTAAAGATTTTTTAGCGGCATTGGAGCAGTTGCCGGATAAGTTCTATTGGCAATCCATTCATTACCAAGTGGAGCAGCACCCCAATGCACAAGTTGTATTGAAAATTTATACCTTAAGTACCAATAAGGATTTTATACGTGGTTAATGGTAAATATTTGTTCTTTATCGCTAGCTTGTCAGGTTTTGCTTGGGGTGAAGATTTAGTCGATCCAACGGCGCCCAAGCAAGGGGAGTTGGTCGTCGCGCCGTCATTGCAAACAGAGCAAGTGTTACCTCAATTACAAAGTATTTTATATCAACAAGATCATCAGTCTGCGGTCATTAACAATCAGGCTTATCGGGTTGGTGAAATGGTATCAGGCTACCGGGTCTTGAGTATTCAAGCCAGTCACGTCTTATTAAAGCGTAATGGTAAAACCATCAAGTTATCACTGTTCAATGCTGACTTTATCAAATAGCAAACGATGCGCTATTGCAGGGAAAGAAGAATGAAAAATGCCGTATTAATGATCTGTATATTGGCCTTAGCCGGTTGTAAAACAACCGCAACTTTAGACGCGAAAGATCAAAAGGAAGCCATTAACCAATCCATTGACAATAATCAGCAACAACAAGTGGCAGCTAAAGCGCCGCAACCGATAGCGATCCCCGATACGGTATTAAATGAGCTACTTCCGGAAACCGACCTTAATGCTAGCCAACAGCGGGTGTATGAAAAACGCTTTCAGGTGGCGGCTAATAACGTGGAAGCTAACCAGTTTTTTGGCTCATTAGTGCAGGATACCCCCTTTAGTATGGCAATCCACCCCGGTGTGGAAGGTTATATCTCTTTGAATCTAAAAGATGTGACCTTGGATGAAGTGCTATCGGTAACAAAAGATATGTACGGCTATGATATTCAGCGCAAAGGGCGCATTTACCATATCTACCCATCGGGGATGCGGGTTGAAACCTTTTCCATGAACTATTTGCTGATGGATCGAGACGGCGCGACAAAGACAACTGTTGCGACTGGGCACTTAGCGGATCAAAACAGTAATAACGATTCAAATAATTTTGACTCAGGTAGCAGCTCAACGGATAGCTTAGGTGGCTCCAATAGTTCAAGTGGTTCTAATAGTGGTAATACCAATGGCACACAAATTATTACTCGAACGAACACCACTTATTGGCAATCTTTGGAAGAGGCTTTAGTTGGCTTAATTGGTGGTGGCGAAGGGCGAAAAGTGGTAACAAACCCGATGGCTGGCTTAGTCACCGTAAGAGCTTACCCTGATGAGCTTAAAATGGTGGGGGACTTTATTAAAAAAGCGGAAAGCCGTTTGCATCGTCAAGTGATTTTAGAAACGCAAATTATTGAAGTTGTGCTTGATGATAATTATCAACAAGGTATCACTTGGGATTTTGCCAACAATGCTAACACGACGGATCTCGCCTTTGATAGTGTTTCTAAGGTGGCTGAAAACGTGATTCGAAATACCATTGGCGGTGGTGGTGCTCTTACTATTAGCAACGGGGATTTTAGTGCGGTGGTGTCTTTGCTTGATACCCAAGGCGATGTGAATGTGTTGTCTAAACCACGAATCACCGCGATTAATAATCAAAAAGCCGTTATTAAAGTCGGTAATGATGAGTACTTTGTTACGGATGTTTCAACCACGACAGTGACAGGTAATGCGACTACCTCGACACCAAATGTTGAGTTAACCCCGTTTTTTTCTGGGATCTCATTGGACGTCACGCCACAAATTGACGAACAAGGTGGGGTGTTACTGCATGTGCATCCATCGATTATCGATATTGAAGAGCAACAAAAGAAAATTAGCTTTCGTTCCACCAGTGCTGGTGATGCCACCATTGGTTCAGAGGATGGCTTGGTTATTCCTGTGGCAAAAAGCGAAGTGCGAGAATCGGATACCATCGTTAAAGCGCAATCAAATGACGTCATCGTGATTGGCGGTTTAATGAAAACCTTAACCAAAGATTTGGTTTCAAAAACACCACTATTAGGTGATATTCCTTGGGTTGGAGAGTTATTTACTAATCGCAGCAAACAAACGTTTAAAACCGAGCTGGTGATCTTACTGAAGCCAACGGTTGTGGTGGATGGCACTTGGCAGCAAGAGTTAGAGCGCTCTTCTACCTTGTTAGAGAAATGGTACCCAGTAGAATAATATGTATTTGGAGCATTACGGCTTAGCAGCGCTGCCTTTTACGCTAACCCCTGATACTCATTATTTTTATGAGCTGACGCCGCACGCCGAGGCGTTAGAGGTTCTTGTCGCGGCATTAGATGGTGGTGAAGGCATCATCAAGGTAATAGGTGAAGTTGGCACAGGTAAAACCTTATTATGTCGTAAGATGATGAATCAGCTAGCACCACAGTATGTCGGTTTGTTTTTGCCAAACCCTTATGTCAGTGCTCATGAAATCCGTCACGCCATTGCCACATGCTTAAAAATCAAAATAGACAGCGAAGTTAATCAAGCAAGCTTAACTCAAGCCATTGAGCGTAGTTTAATGAGATTGAATGAGCAGGGGAAAAAGTTGGTGGTGTTTATTGATGAAGCTCAAGCCCTGCCTGATGAAACGCTAGAAGCGATTCGTTTATTTACCAATATAGAAACGGAAAAAGATAAGCTTATTCAAGTCGTGCTGTTTGGTCAGCCTGAGCTGGATATGCGTCTTAGGCAAAGTAAGTTAAGACAGTTACAACAGCGCGTGGTATTCAGTTATCAGCTGCGGCCATTAACCTTCGCTGAAGCTAAATTGTATATCCAACACCGTTTGAAGATGTCTGGTTATCAAGGCGAGCCGCTTTTTAATGCTAAAACGGTTAAGTTAATCTGGCGGGCTAGTCGCGGTATTCCCCGTCTGCTCAATATATTATGTCATAAAGCCTTGATTGTTAGTTATGGTAAAGGTGATCCCTTGATCTCGATAGCTAGCGTACAAAGTGCCATCGCAGACACGGATAATGTCAGTCACTATCCCGTTTGGCCAAAGTGGCTGTATTTCTTGATCCCTCTAGTGCTCTTTGAATGTTATGTGATTTTTAGTTGGCTGAGGGGCGCGGTATGAGCGTGATAAACCAAATGAAACGGGACTTGGCCAAGCGTCAGAGTGGCGAGCATTCTGAGCATAATAACGTGAGTCCAGTGTTAACGTCAGCCCCTTGGTTTAGTCGTCACAGCACACTAAAAGGGCTGGGGCTTGTGGTGTTATTTGGTCTTACCATTACCGCCGCGTTTGCCTGGTTTTCCTCGCCTCGTGTAACTTCTCAGGCTACTGAGGCGGCGTTAGTTCAGCATGAAGTAGCAGTTGTCGCATCGCCCGTTTCGCAACCTCTGCAACCAACAGTGGCTGCGACAGCAAAAAACGACGATCAAAGAGTGGGTAATGAGTCCCGCGCAGATGTTGAAAAACTTGCCTCGGTTGAAAACAGTGAAACAAAACCGCTTGTCCAAGCCATTTCGGTCAAAAGTAATGATGCCAGAATCAAGGTGCTTGATACCCAAGTGGTATTTTTATCTGAATTAGCGCTCTCTGAAGATGCTTTGGTGAGTGCAGAGCCTAGTGGTAAGAATAAGCCGGCCATAGCGGTACAAAGTGAGCAGCAACAAGCGCTTGTTGATTCGTTAGAAGAGAAAGTTCAAGTTATATCTAATGAGTCCGAGACTGCTCAAACCGAGGCAAGTCTGCCCGAGACAAGTCAGGTGGAAACCTTTCCAGTAGAAACAGTTTTTATAACACCAGCTCCTTCTTCTGCCGCAAAGCCAATGCTTGCTGGGCAAACTACACCTTCCAGTGAACTTGCAGTGACTAAGGAGCAACAGCCAGTCGTATCGCCAGCGCTTGTCCCATCGAATAATAATGAGCTCGCTGCGAAAGCAACAGAAAACCAAGCGATAGAAATTATCAATGTCGCACCAGTGGTGAAACCGCAACCGGATAAGGCGGCTGCGGAGCCTATGGAGAGGTCGATTGCTAAAGAAATGGTCAAACCTACTCCGGCGGGACCCAGCTCATTAACTATCACTCAATCTCAGCTCAGCGATGAAGAATTAATTTCGCTGTACCGAAAACAAGCAAGCACTGCAAAAAGTAAAGGTGATTTGGCTGGAGCGCAAGTCAGGCTGGAAAAAGCGCTGGCTATCGCCCCTGCAAATCAACAGGTGCGCAAAGATCTTGTGTCTATTATCTATGGCCGTGGTAATAGTGAAAAAGCCATGGCATTGCTTAATCAGGGCGTGAAAATATCGCCAAATAATGCAGACTTTCGCCTGATGCAAGCACGAATCTATTTAGCGTCACAACAGCGCCAGCAAGCTTTTCAGGCATTAGATGGAATTAAGCCGGATGTGAAAAGTAATCAAGATTTTTATGCCACCAAGGCGGCATTAGCGCAGCAATTAAATCAAGATGAAAAAGCGTTGACGGCGTATCTTGCTTTAGCAAAGCAGCAGCCAAAACAAGCTAAATGGTGGCTTGGTTTGGGTATCAGCCAGGAAAAACTAGGCTATTCTACAGACGCCTTACGCAGTTATCAGCAGGCAGAGTTAATCGGTGGGCTATCTTTGGCCTCCATGGATTATGTGCGAACTCGTATCGAGTTTTTACAGTAATCGGGCATAGTCGAGTCAAGGAGTTGCATCAAATATGGCACAACCCAAGTTAAAAAAGCGTTTAGGTGATTTATTAGTTGAAGATGGCATCATTACCGAAGAGCAACTGATGCAAGCTTTAGCTGAGCAACGTAAAAGTGGCCGTAAATTAGGCGCAACCTTACAAAGCCTCGGCTCTATCAGCGAAGACGATATGTTGGAGTTTTTATCGCGCCAACTGGGGATTCCGCTGATTGATATAAACCAACTGCGAATCGACAGTCAGGTGGTGGCTTTATTACCTGAAGTGCATGCGCGCCGTTTACGTGCTTTAGTGGTACATGATGATGGTAAAAGTGTCACGGTAGCAATGTCTGACCCAGCAGATTTACGCGCCCTAGACACGATTATGGGCTTACTTGCTAACCGTGATGTCAAGCTAGCTGTTGCTCGTGAATCGCAATTAATAGAATCATTCGACCGTTTATATCGCCGCACCAAAGAGATTGCCTCCTTTGCCGAAAAACTGCAAGAAGAGCATGGCGAAGATAAGCTTGAACTCGATATTGGTTTGTCAGGGTTAGACGGAGATGGCTCTGAAGCCACCGTGGTTAAACTGCTGCAGTCTTTGTTTGAAGATGCGGTACAAGTTGGCGCGTCGGATGTGCATATTGAGCCTGAAGAAAAGTTGTTGCGTATTCGTCAGCGGGTAGACGGCGTGCTACAAGAAAGCGTATTAAATGAAGTCAGTATTGTTAGTGCGTTAGTGCTGCGGCTAAAACTGATGGCGGGCATGGATATCTCCGAAAAGCGTTTACCGCAAGATGGCCGCTTTAATATGTCGATTCGCGGCCACAGCATCGATGTGCGGGTATCCACCATGCCAGTGCAGTTTGGTGAATCGGTGGTGATGCGTTTACTGGATCAAAGTGCAGGTATCTTATCCCTAGAGGAAACCGGGATGCCGGCTGAATTATTACCTCGTTTTCGTCGTCAATTACAACGTCCTCATGGCATGATTTTAGTTACCGGGCCAACGGGGAGCGGTAAAACGACGACTTTATATGGCGCTTTGTCTGAGCTTAATGAGCCGGGTAAAAAGATCATCACGGTCGAAGATCCAGTGGAATATCGTTTACCACGGATCAACCAAGTTCAAGTTAACTCTAAGATTGGTTTAGACTTTTCCAACGTGTTGCGCACTACCTTACGACAAGATCCTGACATTCTGTTGGTGGGGGAGATGCGCGACCATGAAACGGTGGAAATAGGGTTGCGGGGCGCATTAACCGGTCACTTAGTGTTATCTACTTTACATACCAATGATGCCATTACCAGTGCGCTACGTTTAATTGATATGGGAGCACCGGGCTATTTGGTGGCAAGCTCTCTGCGCGCCATTGTCGCGCAGCGATTGATTAGAAAATTGTGCCTCAACTGTAAAAAGCCTCATGACACAGAAACCCGTGAGCGGGTTTGGTTAGAAAACCTTTCCCAGCAGTCGCTAGCAGAAGTGCAGTTATACCAAGGAACAGGTTGCCAGAACTGTAACTACACGGGTTACAAAGGGCGTTTAGGGGTGTTCGAAATGCTCGAACTAGATGAGCCGATGATGGAAGCATTAAGGCGTGATGATCCGGAAGCGTTTTCTCAAGCCGCTAAACAAAGTGCGCATTATCGTCCCTTGGCTTTTTCGGCATTAGATTATGCTATTCAAGGTATTACGTCGTTAGATGAGGTGCTGCGTTTAGTGGAGCAAGTGGATCTCTGGCAGGACGGTGAATGATGAAAATGGGTAAATAGCCATGGCCACTTTTGAATATAAAGGACGTGATGCCCAAGGCAGCCCGATCACTGGGCGACTTGAAGCCAACGATGAAACCACCGCTGCCGATATTTTATTGCGTCGTGGTGTGATGCCGCTAACCATAAAGGCGGCAAAAGCAGAGTCAGACTTTGATTTAAGCTTATGGCTAGAGCGTTCGATCCCGATGGATCAAATGGTGATTTTTACCCGGCAAATGTACTCGCTAACCAAGGCAGGCATCCCGATTATTCGTGCTATTAATGGTTTGGCGGACTCTACCCACAGTAAACTGTTGCGGCGCACGTTGCAGGATGTGTCTGAACAAATGCGTAATGGTCGGCCGATGTCGGTGGCCATGCAAGCCCATCCCAAGGTGTTTAACTCGTTGTTTCTCTCTATTGTCAATGTGGGCGAAAACACAGGCCAATTAGATAAGGCTTTTTTACAATTATCGCAATACATGGAATTGGAACAAGAAACGCAAAAACGCGTTAAAGCGGCAATGCGTTATCCCAGTTTTGTGCTGATGGCACTGGCTGCAGCCATGGTTATTTTGAATATTTTTGTGATCCCGACTTTTGCCGGTATGTTCGGTAAATTTGGTGTGGAGCTGCCTTGGTCTACGCGAGTCTTAATGGGGACATCGGCATTTTTCGTTAACTATTGGCCTTATATGCTAATGGCGATTATCGCCACGTATTTTGCCATTAAAGCTTGGTATAACACTACTAAAGGACGCTTAGTGTGGGACCGCTATAAGCTACGTTTGCCGATTGTTGGCGACATTATTAACCGAACCCTATTGGCACGTTACGCACGTAGCTTCTCGATGATGCTGACAGCTGGCGTCCCCCTAAATTCCGCGCTCAGTTATGTGGCGAAGGCAACCGATAATGCTTATATGGAACAGCAGGTGCTGGGCATGCGGGCAGGTATCGAGCGCGGTGAAAGTCTGCTGCGCACCTCAAACGCCAGTGGGTTGTTTACGCCATTGGTGCTGCAAATGATTGCTGTTGGTGAAGAAACAGGCCAAGTGGATGAGCTGTTACAAGAAGCTGCAGAGTTTTATGAGCGTGAAGTGGATTATGACTTAAAAAGCCTAACCGCCAAAATTGAGCCAATATTAATTGCGATAGTTGCGGGGATGGTTTTAATTCTAGCTCTCGGTATCTTTACTCCTATGTGGGACATGATGCGCGCATTTAAAGGAGGGTAAGATCTGTCGAGTTGCTTAATATTTGGGCTTGGTTCATAGGATCGTTAACCTTTAAGGGGCGAGGCATGAAGAATAAAGAGGTTTTAGAGCAATTATTACGAGGCTTTGGTTTTAAAGAGTTGATGATTGCTATCATGCTGCTATTAGTTAGTTGTTTTATATACTTTTCTCAACAACAGCAAAGCGCTATTAATGAAACCAGTTTTGCCCTTAGTGCTAATTTGTTTGCGCAAACGAGTGCAGAAGTTCACTTGCAATGGCTCCGAGAGGGTAAACCCAAACAACTGAATTGGCGAAGTAAAACGGTATTTGTTAACTCTCATGGTTGGCCAGAATCAATCGCAGCTAACAAAAATGGCTTAAACTGTGCATTATTATGGCAAGGGCTATTAGATACAGATATGCTGATTAATAACGAGCCGATACAGGTAAAAGTATTAGGTGATATTAATGGCCGTGATAGTGGCTGCTTGTATTATTTACCAGAGCAAAGTGGTTTTGAGTATTGGGCTAAAACAGGGTTGATTAAGCAAAGGTTAATAGATAAAACACTGTAATAACGTTATTTTTGTTCTAAAATGTTTTTATTTCTAACTTTGGGGTTTAAATGACTAAACATTCGGGTTTTTCCCTTATTGAGTTGGTGATTGTGGTGGTTGTGCTAGGTATTTTAGCCGTTACTGCTTTACCGCGTTTTTTAGATGTGACTGAAGAAGCGAAAAACGCCAGCGTTGAAGGGGTTGCTGGTGGGTTTGCTACAGGCGTGTCTTTAACGCGTGCCCAGTGGGAAGCCATCGGTCGTTCGAAAGAAGCTGCGAAGAATGTCGTTATTTATGATGGTACTAAACTCTATTTAACCACGCCGACCAATGCCGAAGTTACCGCAGGTACGGTTTCACCAGGTTATCCGATGACCAATCAAAATGAAGATGTGACACCTGCTTCACTCACACCGGCTAAATGTGAATCGATTTGGAATTCTATTTTACAAAACCCGCCACGTATCGCCAGTAGCTTTAGCGATGTTAGCGGGCAAGGTGATTTTTACAAATTCTATGTCACTACAACCAATGGTGGTACGGATACCAGCTGTTTATTCTATTTAGTAAATAGCTTGGATAAAGGCTCGGATGGCCTATATACGGATCCCGGCTCGGATACCGGAAAATTTAAGAACTTTACCTATAAACCGGCAACGGGTCAGGTAGCGGCCAACATTAATTAAGAACATATTTTTGAAATAAGGGGTTACTATGAAAAAGAACTTAACCAAGCAGTCTGGTTTTACACTGATTGAATTAGTGATTGTGATTATTGTATTAGGTATTTTGGCAGCAACCGCTGCACCTAAGTTTATTGATTTGCAGTCGGATGCTAGAATTTCGTCTCTACAGGGAGTAAAGGCTGCTCTAGAGGGGGCTTCAACATTAACCTATAGCAAAGCAGCGATTGCTGGGTTAGAGAAGTCAGCAACTGCAGTATCCGTTAGTATAGGTAATGGTGTGACTGTAGATGCAATTTTTGGTTACCCAGAAGCGGAAGCTTCAAATATTGCGAAAGTGATCGAGCTAAGCTCTGGAGATTGGACTATTTCAGGTGCAGATCCTACTCTGATTTACCCAAGTGGTGGTGTATCGACTTGTAATGCGTCTTATACTGAAGGTACTAGTATCGCTAGGCCTACTATTATTGTTAATGAGACTGGCTGCTAATTAGCCATGCCATGGCCAGCCAAGGGCGATTTATTTTAACCTCTAAAACCACTGGCTTTACTTTGGTAGAGCTGGTGATTGTGATTATTTTAATTGGCGCTTTGGCGGCCTTTGCTTTACCTAAACTGCTGTCCTCTGGCAGTTTTGAAGATTATACCGTGCGCGACCAACTTGTCTCTCGTTTACGTATTTCCCAATTACAAAATATGAATGCCGATCCCAGTCCTAACGCGGCGGTTAATGCCTGTTACTGGACCGTGGTGCAAGTGTCTGCTGCGGGGCGCTGTATTTATTCCCTCGAAACGGTGCGTAGCGGTGCGAGTTGTACAGCCCCTGCTGCAAGTATTTCATGTGATGCTAGTGCTCCTGAGCATCAAGGCGATCCTTACGATTTGGTGGGTTTTTCTAGCAAGGTGACTATTAGCCCAGCCAATTACCTATTCGATTATCACGGCATTGAGCAGGTGGGTTGTGGCAATAGTTTTCCTTGTGATATCAGCATTAACTCAGGTAATCACTTAAGCATTCGCATTGAACAGCAGGGGTATATTCATGTGCCCTAAGCCAGCATTAATTCGATCAATCACTCAACTGGGCTTTACCTTGGTCGAGCTGGTGGTTGGCATTGTGGTGATGGCGGTGGCTTTCACAATTATTACTACTCTGTTGGTAACGCAATCGAGAGACAGTATCGATCCCTTGCATCAAATGCGCGCGGCGGAGTTAGGGCAAAGTATTTTAAATGAAATCGTGTCGCGCTCGTATGACCAGTATTCAGATCATAACGGTGGCTTATATCGTTGCGGTGAAATTTGGTGGCAAGGTGATGCCAATGTCAGTGGTAGCAGCTGGTTTGATCAAGCGAATCAAGGTTGGGTGGCGTGGGACGCAGATCCAAATGCACAAATCGTATTATGTTCAACAAGTTTGGGGCCTGAAGCTGGTGAAGTGCGGGGCGGCGGTGAAAACACCTTTAATGACGTGGATGATTACATTACCCCTTATGTTGATGCGGTCAGTTTTGGCGATACCTTAGGTCAACCACTCAATGGCGTATACCAAAACTTCCAGCTGAAAATCGACGTAGTGCTCGCTCCCAGCTTTGGTGGGGGGCCCGATACAGCAAAGCGGATTGATTTAACCATTTTGTCCCCCAGTGGCAACGAACAGTTATTTAGTGCTTATCGGGGGAATTACTAATGAGGAGTCAATGGCAACGAGCCCTTTATGGCACTCAGCGTGGTTTTACCTTGGTTGAGTTGGTGATTGTTATGATCATTCTTGCCGCCCTGGGTATTGCGGTCACTAATTACCTTGGCTTTGGCACTGAGCTGTATCGCGATGTCGCAGAGCGAGAGAAAATCCTTAATAGCGCTCGATTTGCTATGGAGCGATTAAACCGAGAGATCCGAGGCTCTTTGCCTAACAGTCAGCAAATTAGCAATAGTGGCAACTGCTTACGTTTTGTTCCGGTCGTGGCCAGCAGCAGTTATCTTGAGCTGCCTGTCAGCCCTGATGCGCCAGCGGCGGTGGCCAAGGTGTTTGCATTTGACCAATATTCTTTTAGTGCTGAGCACAAGGCTGCTGTTTATGCCTTAAGTAGTGATGATATCTACAGCGCTAGCTCAAGCACGGTATTGCCCGTGACAGGTTATACTCTCGCTGCATCGGGCAGTGATGTAGATGAGTTAGCACTTGCTGCGGCGTCACTATGGCCTTTACCGTCACCTTCACAGCGCATTTATATTGTGTCGCGTCCAGTGCGTTATTGTGTGCTCAGTAATGGTGATTTACAGCGTGAAGAAATGCGCTGGGCCAGTGAAACGCCGCCCGAGCAAATCATCAACTCCAGTTTAATGGCGCAGGGCATAAGGTTATTACCGGCTACTGCTGCGGATTATCAGCCGCCGTTTGCTGTTACCGAGGCCACCTTAAGCCGTAATAGTGTGGTTAAGTTGTTTTTGAATTTTAGCCGCGACAATGGCGCAGAGTCTTTGGTGTTTCATCATGCTATTCATATCCAAAATGTACCTTAGTGCGCAAGCATCACGCCAGCAAGGCAGCGCGATAGTGATCGCGGTGTTTATTATTGTGGTGATGTCGTTATTAGCCGCCGCCTTAACCCGCATGTTGCAAGATTCACAACAAGGTATTGGCTATGAAGTGTATGGCACCCGTGCCTATTTAGCGGCTAACGCTGGGATAGAGCAAGCTTTTATTCGTTTATTTCCGTTAGGCGGCGGGGTGGGCAGCTTTTGTGCGGATCCTGATGATCCTCCCGTTATTACTTCACTGGATTTATCCAGCCAAACTGCTTTTCATGGTTGTGTAGTGACTTATGAGTGCCAAACATTAGCAGATAGCTCGCGTAAGCTATATCAAATTGACAGCGTGGCCGAATGTGATGCCGGTGAGTTTGTCACTCGGCGTAAAATCCAAGCGCAAGCGAAGGAGATTTAGATGCGGTGGTGGCTCAGATGCTTGGTTTATTTTTCTTTTTTGCTGATGCAGTCTCAGGTCTGGGCCGATACTACCCTTTATGGCGGCATGACAGTTGGTGATGGCAACGATGCTATCGCCCCTAATGTGGCGGTGTCGCAGAGCAATGGCGGTATTTCACCTACTTATCAGGCCCATTACCCCATTCACTTTAAAATAACTGCTGTCTCGCCTATTTCCCAAGTGAAGTTATTAAATGCCAGTGCAACCATTGAGCCGGCGGTATTGGTGATATGGGATGCATCGGGTAACCAGCTGTATCGAGGTATTGCTAACTTAGGCAATCACACATTTAATATTTCTGGCTTAACCTTAGCGCCGGGAGATTATCAGCTGTTTGCTTGGGGCCAATGTTTGCAGGGTCAAGGTCGCGAATTCAGTAGGAATTGTAACGATTGGGATGAGCTGTCTTACCGCAATATTGAGCTTGTCGGGGCGTTGTCAGATGACGTTGCGTTAATTCAGCGTCAGCATATTGGCTCGACCAATAATAACGATGGCTATACCGGTAACTCCTTATTTCCTAATGCTGGCTCAGCTAATCCATTGGATGTTAGCTTTGCATTAACCACAGTGTCTAACTTCACCAGTATCACCTTATACAATTTACGTAACCCTGATAATACGCAAGCAGAACTGCTGTTGATTGAGTCAAATGGCACTTCTCACCAAATTGGTTATATCTCTGGTAATGGTGATGTGGTGGCAACCAATCCAGTATTAAGTAGTTTAGATTTTGCTTCCGGCCAATATGTGTTGCGTATCAATGTGCTTAATGGATTTGATATTTCTTGGGATGACATTGTCATCGATTTTACTAGCCGAATTTCTACCTTACCTTTATGTGAAGATGTGTTTAATGGCGCCGTTAATGCCACCAGTTCAGATCTGTTATATATACCTCCAAATAATGGTTCAGACGGTCAATTTCAGCGCTTAACGGGGGCTGCTGATGAAACGTTGGCCGCTCGAGATTATTTCTACATTGATGGCTTTGTTCAATTTGTAAACGATAGTTATCAACTAGCGAATAACAGTGCGACTACGCGGATGTTGTTTAATAGTAACTTCTCCACTTTTGCCTCCAATGGCACCATCGTTTTAAACAATAGCAACTTGACAGAAAATCTATTAATAGCGACTAAGGCTAATGTTGAGATTGGTGCCGGTACCACGGTAAATGGTTTTATATTTGCGGAAGGGACCATCAGTATTGCACCGGGCGCGGTAGTTAACGGTGCCATTGCCGCTGCTGGCCAAATAAGTAATAACGGCACGGTGAACTATCGCCCTGATGCGATTGCTAACACCGACTTTAATGGTATGTGTCGCAATGCGTCACCAGCAGTTCAGCAAGAAATTCAGTATGGGCAAGTGGCGTTAGGGGCGGTATCATTTGATACGCCATTTAGCGCTGTGCCGTTGGTTTTTGCGATGCCAAATTTAGATCCAAGCGATCCTGATGCTGATGCACCATCTTCACTGCAAGTGACAAATATTTCCGCAACAGGGTTCACTGTCACACAAATTGCACCCCCTAATAATTTTGGTGGTGTGGTGCGGGCAATGAATAAAATTGACTTTGTGGCAGTACTGCCTGGTGCAACAACCTTGCCTGACGGCAATAAAATTTATGCTGGCACTGTGTCCACTAATGCTTCACAGCGTGGTCAGCGTGGGGGTAATTGGCAACCCTTGGATTTAAGCAGTGCTAATTTCAGTGAAGCGCCATCGGTGTTATTGCAGCGCCACAGTTTTAATAATAATTGCTGGCTAACTGCTTCGGGTCGTGTTCCTAGCAGCAATCCATTAACGTCATTTGAAGTCGCCCTTGAGGTGTCGGAAGTTTACAATGCTGGCGGGGCTGGCACTTGTGTCCCCGGGGGTAATGGTATTGCGAATTTACAATCAGAAGATATTAATTGGTTGGCTGGTACCGGGGTGGGCAGCTTTATGCAAGGCGGAGAGGAGATCCGCTATGAATTTGGTTTTGGTGATAACCATGGCTCCGGTTCAAGTACCCTTAACTTAACTCAGCAGTGTCGTAACTTTAATGACTTTAAGCAAGATTATATTACGCCTCCGTTGTTTGTCAGCAATAAACGCACTCGCAATGGTGGGGATGGCGGCTGGGCGCGTCGTTGCGATATTAGCCGCAATCAATTTGGTATTACGGTAGATGAAGATCAATTCCGTGATTTTGAGCGAACTCATTTCCAAGAGAATTTTTCCTATTTTGCGATTACCAATACGACGCCAGTTGTTAATGAGACCTTGGAGGTTATTACCGAAGTGGATGCGCTGACCTGTGATGCTCATAGTATTAAGGTGCGAGCCCTCAAGGATGGTCGTTTAAATACCCTTTATAACGGCCTAGTGCAGTTAAGCACCAGCAGTGGTTTAGGTCGCTGGCAGTTGGTCAGTGGGGCGGGTACTTTGTTACCCAATCCGACCTTAGATAACGGTTTAGCCAGTTATCAGTTTGTCACGGGTGATAGTGGCGAGGTGGAATTAAGTCTTTTCCATCAACAAGGCGGCAGCGTTACAGTCACCGCTGAGAATATCGGTAACGGCACCCTAGCCAGTGCGAATGTTGATTTTAGGCCTTATGGCTATCAAATTAAGCCTGTTGACACGTCTGGGCCTGGTGCGGGTCAATATCATTACAGTAATAAGCCGTTTCAAGTCACCTTAACGGCAATTGGCAAAGATCCTAATACTGGTAGCTGCGGTGTTATCGCGGAATACACCGACGATCAACAGGTTAAGTTTTGGTCTAGTTATGACGCTCCCGTACAAGTGGCCGGAACAGAGGTTGAAGTTAACCAAGTTGCGATCGCCAAGAGTGCCGCTAGTGCCATCGAACAGACGATTAACTTCAATGCAGGAGTGAGTGCACCTATTACGGTCAATTATCCTGATGCTGGGCGAATATTACTGTCGGCTCGAGATGATGTGGGATTGGGCGCGCCGACCATAGGCGTTGATGATGAAATTATTCAAGGCGGTCAGCTGTTCACCTTTAGCCCAAGGCAGCTTAGGGTTAAAACTGACTCGGTTATTGGTTATTTACGTGATGGTAGCGGTGAAACCAGCGTGGCCAATGGTGTAGCAACGGATGATGGCTTTATTCGCGCGGCTTTGCCACCAGACGGAATCGATTTTACCACGCAACGTAGTTATGACACTTTTGAACTGAAAGTGGATGCGTTAATTGATTGCAGTGATGATCCAAATAATCATTGTGCTACTCAGCCAATTGCACGCAGCTTTTATCATGACTTACAGATCTCCCATGACGTTATTTTCCCGACCTCGCCATTGCTTGGCGAAGTAACACTCAGAGGACGAAACATTAGCACTGAACGTTATGCCATGGCGCCTGCAGAGCTAGGCTCGGCGCGTATTCAGCACTTGGCATGGAGTGAAGTGGGTAATTTGTCATTGCAGGTAGATGCAAAAGCATATTTAAATGACTCTTTAGCACAATCAGCAACCCCCATTACCACGGCTACGCAACAAATAGGCCGCTTTTATCCTGCTTTTTTACTGGCTGACAGTGTGCTGGCGCTGCCTGCCTGCCAAGCTGGCGGATTTAGCTACCTTGATCAGCAAGCCATCGCGCTTACCCTTACCTTGAAGGCTTATAACCAAGGTGTGAGCCCGAATGTGGTTAGTAATTATGACACCGCTAAAGGTTACCCGACTGCTAGTGATACCAATCAACATTGGGATTGGGCTGTCGCTAATAATTTAGGAGAGCTTGTTCAGCCTGATTCAAGCTCGCGTTTAATGATTAATCCGCATCCTTTTGACTGGCAATTAGGTCAGTTTAGATTATCAGCCGAGCCGATTGGTTTGGCTAAGCTTAATCCTCATGCTGTTGATGGGCCTTTTGTTAATGACGCGTCTTATTCGCAGGCGGCGTTGCAGCTGGCGGTGATGGGTAAAGACGGTGAGCAGCTGCAACAAGATGCTAATACCCTTTGCAATAATGGCGGCGCAGCAGGCGTGTGCGAATTAGGCAATTTAGGTAGTATTTATTATGGCCGTCTTGCGGCCCAGTCGCGCCATGGCAGTGAATTGGCAGATTTACGGGTGCCTTTGGTGCTTGAACGGTACAACGGCAGTCAATTTGAGCCCAATACCCTAGACAGTTGTACAGCGTTAACTTATCAGCCAGCCGCTTCCATTCCGGTGGCTGAGTTCAATTGGGCGGTTGATAGTAATGATGATGGTTCATTAAATCAGGGCGGCAATGAAACACCGATCCCCATCGCTAGCAAAAGCAGCGCAATAAAGATGCTAAATGCCCAAGGAGTCAATGGCGAGATGAATATGTTATTTGGCGCGCCGTTGGCGCGTGGACAATTCTCTTATGCCATAGATCTTAACCCTGCGTCTGGCAATTCTTTGTGCTGGCTGAGATTCGATTGGAGTGGCTCAGGTGAAATAACCAATAGCTGTGGCATTGGGAATAGCAATAGCTGTTCTGACGAGATGATCAGTGGTGTTACCTCTGCGCGATCTAATGATTGTGCAAGGGGTGAAGTGACCTTTGGTTTGTATCGTGGGAACGATCGCATTATTTATCGCTTAGAAGTGAATAATTAACCTTTTGAAGCTTTATGAAGAATAATTAACAAAAAGCATTAAAAAGTCATATTTTCTATCTTTTACACGGCCTTAATAGGGGTTTTATTAATTCAAAATCAACTTAATGGGTAATTACTCACACTATCACCAAAGATAGACGATACGGCGCTTGCTGAATAATTAATGGGTTGGTAAAGTTAGCGCAATTCCGCCATTTTTTTGCAGGATCTCCATGTTTAAGAAACTTAGAGGCCTTTTCTCCAACGATTTGTCTATCGATTTGGGAACGGCTAATACATTAATTTATGTCAAAGATCAGGGCATCGTACTGAACGAGCCTTCCGTTGTTGCTATTCGTCAAGAAAGAAATGGCAGTGGTCCTAAGAGTGTTGCTGCTGTGGGTAGTGATGCCAAGCAAATGTTAGGTCGTACACCGGGTAATATTAAAGCGATTCGTCCGATGAAAGACGGGGTTATTGCCGACTTTTATGTGACCGAAAAAATGCTGCAACACTTCATCAAGCAAGTTCATAATAATAACTTTCTGCGCCCTAGCCCTCGTGTACTGGTATGTGTACCTTGTGGTTCAACGCAAGTAGAGCGCCGTGCTATTCGTGAATCAGCTCAAGGGGCTGGTGCGCGCGAAGTGTACTTAATCGATGAGCCAATGGCGGCTGCGATTGGTGCGGGGTTACCGGTTTCTGAAGCAACAGGCTCGATGGTTGTTGATATTGGTGGTGGCACCACAGAAGTGGCCATTATCTCGTTAAACGGCGTGGTTTATTCTTCATCTGTGCGTATTGGTGGTGACAAATTTGATGACGCTATCATTAACTACGTCCGTCGTAACTATGGCAGCTTAATTGGTGAAGCAACGGCAGAGCGTATTAAACACTCTATTGGTAGCGCTTATCCGGGTGATGAAGTAAAAGAAATTGAAGTGCGCGGTCGTAACCTAGCAGAAGGTGTACCAAGAAGTTTTACGCTGAACAGTAATGAGATTTTAGAGGCACTGCAAGAGCCATTGACGGGTATTGTCAGTGCTGTCATGGTGGCTTTAGAGCAATCTCCGCCTGAATTAGCGTCGGATATTTCTGAACGTGGTATGGTGCTAACTGGCGGTGGCGCTTTATTGCAAGATCTTGACCGTTTATTAATGGAAGAAACCGGTATTCCTGTAGTGGTAGCAGACGATCCGCTAACTTGTGTGGCGCGTGGTGGTGGTAAAGCTCTTGAAATGATTGATATGCACGGTGGCGATTTATTCAATTACGAATAAACTATAAAGCTGTGATTCACCATTAACATTGCTGTAAATCCGAGGAACAGGACGTTCCTCGTTAATGTGTCAACTTAGTTTGACAAAATGGTGCAGGTGATTGGAACGCCTTAAATCAAAACAAGTTAGGTAATGCATTAGTGCGCGGCTATCTTTTTTGTCTTCAATGCTGCGATGATGATTTACCCTTTTTTTTCGTGTCGCGATCTCTTCGTGTATTTTGGAGCGACCTTGTTTTTTAGCGATAATTCATGAAACCTATGTTTGGCCGAGGGCCATCTCTACAACTTAGGTTGCTACTCGCGGTAGTAGCATCCGTTTCGTTGATCTTTCTGGACAGTAAATTAGATCTATTCTCCCCCTATCGAGTTTTTCTCAATTCTTTGGTTAGTCCACTGCAGTACATGGCCAACGCGCCAAGTCAGCTATTTGATACTGTGGCTGGAAAGGTGATCAGTCGTGAGCAACTGCAAGCAAAAAACCAAGAATTAGAGCAGCAAGTGTTTTTGATCCGCAGTGATTTGCTGCAGATGGAAAACTTGAAAGAAGAAAACAATCGCTTGCGTCAATTATTAGGCTCTCCTGTGCGTCAAGATGCGCGCAAAATGGTGGCTGAAATCATGGAAGTGGATTCAGACCCTTTTACCCACCAAGTGGTGATCGATAAAGGTTCGTTAAACGGCGTGTTTGAAGGCCAGCCTGTGGTTAATGATCAAGGGGTGGTTGGTCAAGTATTACGGGTGGGCAGTACCACTAGTCGAGTACTGCTGATTACCGATAACAGTCACGGTATTCCGGTTCGCTTCCAGCGTAATGATATTCGCGCTTTAGCCAACGGCACTGGTGACTTAGAACGTTTAGATATTCCATTTATCCCACATAGTACTGATATTAAGGAAGGCGACATGTTGGTGACGTCAGGCTTAGGTGGGCGTTTTCCTGAAGGTTACCCTATCGCTGTGATTGACCGCTTTGAGTACGATGAAGGCATGCCTTATGCGCGTGTGGATGCTAAACCAGTCGTATCCCTTGACCGAATTCGCTATTTGCTGCTGCTGTGGCCCAGTGAGTCGCCAGATCCAGTTGTAACCCCTGAACCCGCTGTATCGCCTGAGCCAGATAATGCGCCAGCTAAATCGGAGGTTACCAATGGATAGAGCAAACAGCCGCGGCATGATTTATTTATCAATCATTGTTGCCATGATGCTAGCGATTTTACCACTACCAGCCCAGCTTGATGCGTTTAGACCGGATTGGTTAACCTTGGTTATTCTGTATTGGGTACTGGCATTACCCCATCGGGTTAATGTTGGCACTGCTTGGGTGGCGGGGCTTATCTTAGATATTTTATTAGGTTCAACCTTGGGCGTGCGCGCATTAGGCTTGGCGGTGATCACTTATGTTTGCGCCATGAATTATCAATTGATCCGTAACTTTTCTGTTTGGCAACAAGCTGTGGTGATTGGCGTATTGACGGTGAGTTGTAAGTTGTTGATATTTTGGGCAGAGCATTTAGTATCGGACATTATTCTGGTACCACAATACTTTTGGTCGATTATTTCAACCATGTTAATTTGGCCTTGGGTATTTTTGATTTTACGGCGTACACGACGCCACTTTGGGGTGAGTTAATGGCACAGGTTTATCTTGCTTCGGCATCGCCACGTCGCGCCGAGTTGTTGACTCAACTTGGAGTGAGCTATGAATTAGTATTGCCTAACATTCCTGAGCAGCGCTTAGGCAGTGAAGATCCTGAGCAGTATGTTAGACGCTTAGCATTGGCTAAGGCTCGCGCTGGCGAGGCATTAACGGCCGGCGATAAGCCCGTATTAGGCTCAGATACCATAGTCGTGATGGGGGAAAATGTACTAGAAAAACCCCTCGATTTTAATGATGCATGTCGAATCTGGCGTCAGTTGTCTGGTCAAAAACATCAGGTTATGACAGCTGTTGCTTTAGTTCACGGTGATCTTGAACAAGTTGTTTGCGTGATAACTGAAGTAGAATTTGCGCACTTATCGGAATCAGATATGCAGCAATATTGGCATTCTGGAGAGCCCCAAGACAAAGCCGGTGCTTATGGCATTCAAGGGCTAGGTGGCCAATTTGTGGTGGCCATTAATGGCAGCTACAGTGCCGTTGTTGGCTTGCCTTTGCACCAAACAAAGGCTTTAATTAAACAGTTTATTCAATAGCTTAAACCAATCTAAAAATGACAATTTAGCTTGTTATGCAGGCAAAATATCGCCCGCTAGGTTTTAATTGCGATGGTTGCGATGGTTGCGATGGTTGCGATGGTTGCGATTGTGCCAGTAATCGCCATGTTGATGACAATATAAACAGGCTGGCAACCAGTATGATGAATAGAATATTGACCTTGATTGGTATTAGATTTTGAGCCGATTTTAATTTTTTTAACCGAGCTGGGGTGACATTGACTGTGATGACCAGACCATGGAATGCCTTATGAATGTTGAATTATTAATCAATGTGACCCCAAGTGAAACCCGCGTCGCCATTGTTGAAAGTGGCATCTTGCAAGAAATGCATATTGAGCGCCAAGCTAAGTTAGGCATCGTTGGTAATATCTATAAAGGCAAAGTGAGTCGTGTCTTGCCCGGTATGCAGGCTGCTTTTGTCGATATTGGCTTAGATAAAGCGGCTTTTTTACATGCTTCAGATATAGTCCCTCATACTGAGTGTGTCGCTAAGGTAGAAAAGGAACACTTCCAAGCTGGTAATATTGCTGAGTTAGTGCGTCAAGGCCAAGACATTATGGTGCAAGTGGTAAAAGATCCCCTTGGCACTAAAGGCGCTAGGTTAACCACAGATATCACTCTTCCTTCTCGTTATTTAGTATTTATGCCCGGCAGTGCGCATGTTGGTGTGTCACAGCGCATTGAAAGTGAAACGGAGCGTGAGCGCTTAAAAGAGCTTACATCCAGTCATGTTAACGAACTCGGTGGTTTTATCATCCGCACCGCCGCTGAGGGGGCGGGCGCAGAAGAGTTACGACAAGATGCCGAGTTTTTACAACGTTTGTGGCGTAAAATTTTAAGCCGTAAAAGCAGTCATAAAGCCTGCAGCATTTTATATGAAGATTTAGGCTTGGCATTTCGTGTATTACGCGATTTTGTCGGCACGACAATCGAGCGTATTCGCATCGATTCAAAACAAACCTTTGATGAGTTAACCTTATTCACCCGTGAATTTGTCCCAGAACTCACCACGCGACTAGAGTACTATCCCGGCGATCGGCCAATCTTTGATATTTTCGATGTTGAAAATGAAACGCAACGCGCCCTCGATCGCAAAGTCGAGCTTAAATCTGGTGGCTATTTGATTATTGATCAAACAGAGGCGATGACCACCATAGATATTAATACTGGTGCTTTTGTTGGCCATCGAAACCTAGAAGAAACTATTTTTAATACCAATACCGAAGCGACTCAGGCCATCGCCCGTCAGCTTAGGTTGCGTAATTTAGGCGGTATTATCATTATTGATTTTATCGACATGCAGTCAGAAGAGCATCAGCGTCGTGTATTACATAGCTTAGAGCAAGCGCTAGCAAAAGATCGCGCTAAAACCAATATTAGTGGCTTCTCTCAGCTTGGTTTAGTTGAAATGACGCGTAAACGCACACGTGAGAGCTTAGAGCATATTTTGTGTTCAGAGTGCCCTGAATGTAACGGCCGAGGCAGGGTGAAAACAGTAGAAACCGTTAGCTATGAAATTTTACGCGAGATCATGCGGGTTAATCGGGCTTATGATTCAGATCGGTTTTTGGTGTATGCCTCAAGTGCGGTTGCCGAAAGTTTACTCGGTGATGAGTCTCATAGCTTAGCAGAGCTAGAGGTCTTTATTGGCAAGCAGGTTAAAGTTCGTCCTGAGCTACTTTATGCTCAAGAGCAGTTTGACGTAGTGATGATGTAGGTGCAGGAGTGAGGCAGTTTAGCTTACGTTGGTTGCGCCGCTTTTGGCTGGGGTTTGCCATTGTTCTTGTACTCTTTACCATTGCCATCAGTTTATTTCGGGCCATGTTGCCCATGCTCAACAGCTACAAAGACGATTTGAGTGCTTGGCTTCTGACTGAGCACCAACTTAATATCCAACTCGATAGCCTTGATGCCACTTGGGACAATTATGGCCCCGCTTTAGTGGTGCTGGATACCACTTGGTTACCGACATCTGATGAGCCTTTTGATGTCACTATCGCACAAACTCGCATTCGAGTGGATTTGCTGAAAAGTGTGCAACAAAAGCAATGGGTTTTTAGCAGAATTGCTCTTTCTGGCGTAAAACTAAACTTATACCTTGATCGCCTAGGTGCAACTGACTCTTCGCCTGCCCCTTTAAATAGCCAAGTTTGGCAATCTGTTCTGTTAGAGAAAATTCAAGACTTTGTTATTTTGGATAGCCAAGTCGTCTTACACTCTGAGCTTTCCCCCAGCACCGTTTTTAACATCGCGCAGCTGAGTTGGCTTAATCTCGGGGAGCGCCATCAAGGAGTGGGAAAAGGGCGAATAGGTGAGGCTGGAGAAAATAGTTCGTTTAATTTTATTCTCGACATAAAAGAGACGTCGTCTCCTTTGTTTAGTGATTGGTTGGGGCAGCTGTTTGTGGAAGGCGAACAGCTGAATTTAGCGCCGCTGTTAGCGGGTAGGGTGGCAGAGCATAGTGAGTTGCTTGCTGCTAATGTTAACTTTAAAGGCTGGGCTGATTTTTCATTTAAAGGCATAAACAGCGCTCAATTACATATCCAACCTTCGCAATTATTGTGGCAAAGTCAGCAACAAGCGCACCAGCTAACGGTTAACTCTGGTGTCATCAAATGGTGGCCAACAGCAGCTGGCTGGCAAATAGACGGCAGTGAGTTTAGTGTCTCATCCATGGCTGCGCCGCGCGACAACGCTACCGAAAGCGAAATAAGCGCTACGCCGCTAAAAGATACATCAAGTTTACTTAATTCCAGGTTCAATTTTCAGCTTTATCAACATGATGACTTTTTAGTTGGGTCATTAGGTGAGATTGAGTTTGCCCCGTTTTTAACCTTGGGCTCGCTGTTTGCTGATTCTATATCCACTCGGGATAATTGGTGGGTTAATGCTCAGCCGATGGCGAAAGCGACAAGCTCTCAAGTCTTATACCAAATGAAATCCAATCAGTATCTCGCCCATAGTCTTATTTCTGATATTAACCTAAAAGCGAATGCTGGCTTGCCCAGCTTACAAGACGCGACAGTGCAACTGTTGGGGTCAGAGTTAGGTGGCCGTCTCTCATTGTCACTGGCCGATACCCAACTCGATTTTGCGCAGCAATTTCAAGCACCAATCCAAGTTGGCCGCATAAGCGTGCCGTTGCGTTGGACGTATGGTGTTAACGGCCCGATATTAAGCAGTGATAGTGCGCTATTCAGTAACCAAGACCTAGCTTGGCAGGGACGGTTCAAGCTGGACTGGTCTGATGGCGGCTCACCCTATTTATCTTTATACAGTGAGGCCAATCTCAAGCGAGCCAGTGAGGCTGATAAATACTTTCCGATCCAACTGATGGGGGAAAATGTGTATGACTATTTACAACCCACGATTGCTGCTGGTGAGGTAGAAACCGCTAAAATACTTTGGCATGGTCGGCTCGATCAATATCCTTATGAGAAAGGTGAAGGAGTGTTTCAAGCTTGGGTGCCATTAACCAATACGGAGTTTCACTTTTACCCTGGCTGGCCACCCTTAAGTGAAATGAAGATTAATTTACTCTTTCAAAACGCGGGCCTATTTCTTGAAAGCTCTGATGCAACGTTAATGAAGGCGCGCTCTAATCAGATCACTGGTGCCATAACGCGCTTTGCACCGGATGCCAATTTAACCATTAACGCAAAAGTACAAGGGTTTAGTCGTGATATTAGTGAATACCTACAAGCGTCTCCCTTAGCTGATTCAGTGGGCGCTGCATTAAAGAAAGTAGTTGTTGCAGGGCCGATTACTGGCGAACTCAAGCTTGAAATCCCTCTTAATGGAGACCCCGCTAAGGTAGCTGGCGCGATAGCATTAAATGACAATAAGGTAAATATTCCATTAAGTGCCGACGCCGAAACCGTTTTGTCACTTAGCCAAGTGACCGGACAATTTGAATTTGATCAAGGGAACTTGAGTAACGGCTCTTTTAAGGCAAATTGGCAGCAGCAACCAGTAACAGTGCGTTTTAGCGGTGAAGAGCAAGCCGATACTTACCTCGCAAAGGTTAATGTACTTGCCGACTGGCCTGCTAATAAGCTGGATAAGCAATGGCCTGCGTTACAGCAACTGGATTTAAGTGGCAAGTTGAGCTGGCAAGCTAACCTCAATTATCAAAGCTTTGCGCAAGGTGGTTATCGCTACGATTTACAGTTGTCTTCTGACACCCTAGGTTTAGGGATTGGATTACCTGCACCAATGAATAAAAACAGCCTCCGAGGCTGGCCTTTGTCGATTAACCTAGCAGGTAGTGAGAAAGGCACAGAGTTAGACGCTGAGTTAGATAGTAAGCTCTTTATCCGCGCCTCGGTGAATGCAAAAAATGCAACAGAAAGTCGCTGGTGGTTACACCTAGGCCAAACGCTACCGAGCCAAATGCCTGAGCGTGCTAAAGCTGTGAGTGTGGCATTGAATCAACTTGATTTAGATCCTTGGTTAGCTTGGGCGCAGCAACAAAATTGGCCTCAATCGGGCACATCGCAGAGCGATTGGATACCTGATTTTATTAAAGTGAACATCAATGAGATGCAGTTTTGGCAACAAGCTATACATGGTTTGTCGCTAAGTGCGCGTCGTGATCAGCAGCAGTGGTCGTTAAACCTGGCATCCGGTAAAGGCAAGGGCAAAATAGTCGATACGCCCAATTTACTTTTGGTAGATTTACAGCGTCTTTATTTACCTGATTTGGTGGTGCCTAGCGCGGGAAAAAATGATCCGCCATCACCTTGGTCTTGGCAACACCTGAAAAACACGCAACTGAGTTGCCAAAAGTGTCAAATAGGCAATATTAACTTAGGTCAGGTGCAAGGGCAGTTTACCCGTCATAGCAAGGGCATTAAGCTCGATAACTTAAGCTTGTTATATGGTCATTCAGATGTACATATGACTGGCGACTGGTCGGGGGAATCCCAGCAGAAAACGCAATTAAATATTGCCATACAGAGTCGGAATATTGCTCGCTTTGCACAAACGCAGGGCTATGATAGCCCAATGAAAGAGACTTCTGGCGTAGCTGACTTTGAGTTGAGTTGGCTAGGCAGTCCAAATATGTTTAATACTGAGAGCTTAAATGGCAAGGTTAAGCTTGCAACTAACACGGGCTATATTGCTGATGTGAGTGACAAAGGTGCACGGCTATTTAGCTTGTTGAGCCTAGATTCCATTCGTCGAAAGTTGAACTTGGATTTTCGTGACGTATTTGTTGATGGTTTATATTTTGACTCGATTAAAACCACCGCAAATATCACCAATGGCTTAGTGAACAGTGATGATTTTACCTTAGATGCTGCGGCTGGGCGATTACAAGGAAAAGGTCAGCTTGATCTTAATCGTTGGCAAATGGATTATCGGATGTCATTTTACCCTGACGTAACCTCAAGCTTACCGGTGCTCGCGGCTTTCACATTAACGCCGGTAACAGGATTGTATGTATTGCTGCTATCGAAAATTTTTGAACCTGTGGTCGATGTTATCGCAGAGGTCAATTTTAGCCTTAAAGGAGACATTTCTAATCCTGAAATTAGCGAGATTGGTCGTGAAAAAGGGGTGGTAGAGTTACCGAAAGAAATTAAGGAGTCTTATGAACAACGTATCACTGATTCAGTTGATAAGCTGCAGCAAATCCGCTGATAACCTCGCTCGGATTGAACAACTCTTATATCAATTAGCGCCTAAACCGAAACAATGGGTGTTACTCCCCGAAAATGCGATTATTTTCGGTGTTAAACAAGACTATTTAGCTGCCAGAGAAAAGTTAGGCGATGGGCCGTTACAAGATGCTTTAGCAAAGCTCGCTCAGCGTTTTAATATCTACCTAGTCTGTGGCAGTTTTCCGATAGAGAGTGAGGAAGCGGATCGAGTTTACACCTCAAGTTTAGTTTTTTCGCCGCAAGGGCAGCTCATTAAGCATTACCATAAATTGCATTTATTTGATGCTCAAGTGGCTGATGGAAAAGGCAGTTATCAAGAATCTGCTACTTTCAAACCTGGTAATCAGCTGGCTTACCTTAATGAAAACGGCCTAACCCTTGGCCTGACTATCTGTTACGATTTACGTTTTCCAGCTTTGTTTCAGCAGCTAAGGCAGGCGGGAGCACAAGTGATATTTGTCCCAGCGGCGTTCACTTATGTTACGGGTAAAGCGCATTGGTTGCCTCTGTTACAGGCTCGGGCGATAGAAACTCAGTGTTATATTGTTGCTGCCAACCAAGGTGGCGATCATAGCAAGGAGCGACAAACTTGGGGTCATTCCTGTATTATTGACCCCTGGGGTGAAATAGTTGATCAATTAGAGCTAGGTGAAGGGGGGCTAAGCGCCGCTGTTGACCTGACTAAACTGGATGATATTCGCCGTCGTATGCCTGTTATGGAACATCAACGTATAGTTGGGCAAAGACTCAACGAAAAGGATTAAGAATGAGCTTTGAAACCGTTTGCCAGCATTTGTTAGGGCCAACCGAATTAAATAGCGACAAATTAGAAGCAGTATTGGCGAGTATGTATCAGCACGATTTGGATTACGCTGATTTGTTCTTTCAATCAAGTCGCCATGAAAGTTGGGTGCTTGAAGACGGTATTGTCAAAGAAGGTAGTTTTAACATTGAAAAGGGCGTGGGCGTGCGTGCTGTTAGTGGTGAAAAAACCGGTTTCGCTTATTCAGATCAACTGAGTTTTGCCGCTTTGCAACAAGCAGCTAATGCCGCACGAGGCATTGCTGGCGCGGGCCAATCGGGTAAAGTTAAAATTTTAACCCCCACTCACGGCAAGATTATTTATCCAGAATTAGATCCCCTTGCTTGTCTTGAAAAAGAAGCCAAAATCAACTTGCTGAAATCGGTAGATGCTTATGCACGTAGTTTAGATCCTGCCGTCACGCAAGTGATTGTGAGTATGGCTGCGGTGTATGAAGAAATGTTAGTGGCGGCTAGCGATGGTACTTTTGCCTCGGATGTACGACCTTTAATCCGTTTTAATTGCTCAGTATTAGCCGAAAAAAATGGCCGCCGTGAGCGCGGCAGTGCCGGCGGCGGCGGTCGCTACAGCATGGTGTACTTTACCGAGCAAGTTGAAGGCCAAGCGCGCGCGTTTGGTTATGCTAAAGAAGCGGTGCGTCAAGCCTTGGTCAATTTAGAAGCGGTTGATGCTCCCGCCGGCGCGATGCCTGTGGTATTGGGCTCAGGTTGGCCCGGCGTGTTACTTCATGAGGCCGTTGGCCATGGATTAGAAGGTGACTTTAACCGTAAAGGTGCATCGGCTTTCTCTGGTCGCATTGGTGAAAAGGTCGCTTCTGAACATTGTACTATCGTTGATGATGCTACCCTTGCTAATCGTCGTGGCTCGTTAAGTGTTGACGATGAAGGTACCGAGGGGCAATACACAGTATTAATCGAAAACGGTATTTTAAAAGGTTACATGCAAGACAAGCTCAATGCGCGCTTAATGGGCGTAGCGCCAACCGGTAATGGTCGCCGTGAGTCTTATGCGCACCTACCAATGCCACGCATGACTAACACTTATATGTTGCCAGGCAAGTATGAGCATGATGAATTGATTGCCAGTGTGAAAAAAGGCATTTACGCGCCTAATTTTGGTGGTGGTCAGGTAGATATCACCTCAGGTAAGTTTGTGTTCACTGCATCTGAAGCTTATTTAATCGAAAATGGTAAAGTGACTACGCCGATTAAAGGTGCAACCTTGATTGGTAATGGCCCAGAAGCCATGTCGAAAGTGTCGATGGTAGGGAATAACTTAGCGTTAGATCCCGGTGTCGGTGTGTGCGGCAAAGATGGTCAAAGTGTGCCAGTGGGGGTTGGACAGCCGTCATTGAAATTAGATGAATTAACCATTGGTGGCACTAACTAGCAGAGAAAGCTATTTTTAATTAGGTAGTTACTAACTGAGAAAATTAAAGTAACACAACAAAAAGCATTACTGCTTTTTGTTGTGTAGCGCTTTCTTTAAACCATTTAACCAGTGTCTATGTTGCCATTAAACGATTTAGCCCTGCTTATCGACCATAATTTCACGCAAGTATTTAAATAATTCACGTGAGGATTTTGGTGGTTTATTACCCGCCGCTTCTTTGTTGGCTTGGCGCACTAGCTGGCGTAACTTTTGACGCTCAAAGCTAGGTTGCTGCTCCATTAAACGCGAGATAGCCTCATCACCTTCACTGATTAATTCATCGCGCAGCAATTCAAGTTGATGAAAAGCGTGAGTTGCGGCTTGGTGTTTATTGGTTAATACGTCTAGCGCTGCTTCGATAGGCTCCGGATCTTCTGAGCGCATTAGCTTACCAATGTATTGTAATTGGCGGCGCAATGCTTCGTGTTTATTACTGATTTTATGTGCCAGCTTGATAGCGTCAGATAGATTATCAGACAATGGAATGTTTTTGAGTTGACTCGGGCTCAAGCTAACCAAGCGGGCCCCGAGCTTTTGCAGTGCTTCACTTTCTTGCTTAAGTTGCGTTTTACTGATGATGTCGTTTTCGTCTTCTGGATGCATATTGGTTCATTCTTGTAGGTTTGATATGACTATCTTACCAGCAAATTGTCGCAAGCTCCTCATGTCATGATATGCTTGGCAGAAATGTATCGGAGTAGAAGAAATAACATGGAGCCAACAAGTCTGATTGCACAAGAACAAGACCAGTTAGAACAAGCAGTTGCTGACGCGGTCTTGATGGCAAAAAAACTCGGGGCGGACCAAGCAGAGGTCGCAGTTAGTCGTCAAACGGGAATATCGGTCAATACCCGAATGGCAGAAGTGGAAAACATTGAATTTAACCATGATGGCGCACTGGGCATTAGTGTTTATGTCGATGGTCGTAAAGGTAATTCATCCACTTCAGATATCAGCAAGGAATCAATAGCGCGTGCCGTTGAGGCGGCAATTGACATTGCTAAACATACCAGCCAAGACCCCTTTTCAGGGTTGGCTGATGCCGATTTACTTGAACGTCAACCGCAAGATTTAGACTTGTTTCATCCTGCTTCACTCGATCCCGAATCAGGCTTAGCCCTTGCTAAGCAGTGTGAAGAATTCGCGCTGGCGGCAGATAGCCGCATTGTTAATTCTGATGGCGCCAGTTTTAGCAGCCATTTAGGCATTAAAGTCTATGGTAATAGTCATGACTACGTACAAAGCTATTTGTCTAGCCGCCATAGTTTAAGTTGTATGTTAATCGCGCAACAAGGCGATGAAATGCAGCGAGATTATAGTTACACCATGACCCGTAATATTGCGGATATGTGGCGTCCAGAGCGGGTCGCACAAGAAGCCGTTGAACGTACAGTGGCGCGCTTAGGAGCACGGAAAATCGACACCTGTAACTGTCCGGTGCTATTTTCTGCCGATAGTGCGGTAAGTTTGTTTGGCCATTTAGTTAATGCCATTAGTGGTGGTAGCCTTTATCGCCAATCGTCGTTTTTATTAGATAGCTTAGGCACGCAGGTATTTCCAAGTTGGTTTAATATCAGCGAGCGTCCTCATATTAAATCAGGCCTTGCTAGCTCACCGTTTGATGCTGAAGGGGTAAAAACTCAAGATCGTGAGATTATCTCAGGTGGCGATTTAAATACTTACCTGCTAACCAGTTATTCCGCTCGTAAACTTGGCATGACGACGACTGGCCATGCCGGTGGTATTCATAACTGGTTTGTCCAAAGTAACCAAGGTGACTTTAAAGACATGTTGCGCCAGTTAGGCACGGGTTTGTATGTGACTGAGCTAATGGGGCAAGGGGTTAACGCTGTATCGGGTGATTACTCTCGTGGCGCAGCGGGCTTTTGGGTTGAAAACGGTGAACTGGCTTTCCCGGTTCATGAAATCACTATTGCAGGTAACTTGAAAGACATGTTTATGGGGATTCAGGCCGTTGGCAGTGATATCGATACGCGCAGCAGTCTGCAAACAGGCTCGGTGCTGATTGATAATATGAAGATCGCGGGCAGTTAATTGTTATCGCTCGCCTTAAATGAAGCGTAAATAAAACTGAACAACATCCTCAGATTTATACTGGGTTGAGATTAAAAGGCCGTGGCGTTACTCGTGACGGCCTTTTTATTTACAGGAGAGGTTGAATTCTAGGCTCGTAAAAAGATCGTCGCCATGCCTAAAAATGAAAACAGTCCGACGACATCGGTTACCGTAGTGAGCGCCATACCGCCCGCAAGGGCAGGGTCTATTTTAAGTTTGTTCATGATCAGTGGAATACAAACGCCGGCCAAGCCTGCTACCGATAAGTTGATGAACATGGCTCCTGCGATCACGTAACCAATATTCACATCGCCTTTCCAAATAACTACCGCCACAGCCACAAGTAGCGCCCAAATTAAGCCATTTAATAAACCGATGGCGGCTTCTTTCATAATCAAAGTGCGGGCGTTCGAGTCACCGATGTGGCCAACCGCCATGCCGCGAATAACCAGTGCCAAGGTTTGATTGCCGGCGATACCGCCCATGCTGGGGACGATGGTCATTAACACGGCTAGGGTGGCGATTTCAGATAAGGTGGCTTCAAACATATTAGACACAGACGAGGCCAGTAATGCCGCGCCTAAATTAACGGTTAACCAAATGGTGCGGCGCTTGGTACTTTTTAAAATAGGCGCAAAGGTATCCTCATCATCATCCATCCCCGCCATCCCCATCATTTTGTGGTCGGCGTCTTCACGGATAATATCGACCACGTCATCGATAGTGATACGTCCAAGTAGGCGATCATCTTGATCGACCACGGGCGCACTGATTAAATCTCGGCGTTCAAATATTTTGGCCACTTCGATTTCTGCCATGGCAACGGGGATGCTTTTACGGCTGTTATCCATCACGTCCATTACGGTGGATGCGGGATCGACCGTGAGCAAGGTGGCTAATGCAACTTCACCAATGAGCTTATCGTGTTTATTGACCACATAGAGGGCATCGGTGGCCTCTGGTAGCTCACCTTTCAAACGCAAATAGCGTAACACCACATCGATAGTGACATCAGGTCTGAGTGTGATGGTGTCGGTGTTCATCACGCTACCTGCTGTATCTTCAGGATAGCCTAAGGCTTGCTCTAGACGGTGTCGGTCTTGCGCATCCATTTGCGATAGTACGTCTTGATAGGCCGAGTCGTTTAGACCACTAAGAACGTAGGCAAGATCGTCGGTGTCCATGCCTTCGGTTGCGGCAACCAGGTTTTCCGTATCCATTAGGGCGAGGATACTGTCTCGAGCATCTTCATTTAGCTCTTCTAGGATCTCACCTTGCTGCTCTGAGTCGGTGAGTTGCCAAATATTTTTACGCTCAGCGTGGGGGCAGGATTCAAGTAGTAAGGCAATATCTTCAGGGGGGAGTTGCTGTAACATGCGGCGAACATGAACAAACATACCACTGCTTAACGCTTTGTTAACTTCGACTAGGCGCTCATGTGTGCTCAAGTTGACTAGATTATCTAGCATCCGCTTTTCCCCTTGTTTGCCGTTATCAATAGGCGATAACTAATTAATTTTATTTATTATTCTTCTTCTTCAAATTTATCTTCTATCAGTTGTCTTACTGCTTCTAATGCGCATTTGGCATCGGCCCCTTCGGCTTGAATGACGATTTGTTGGCCTTGACAGGTTTCTAGCATGAGTAAGCCCATCACACTGGCTGCAGAGGCGGATTTGTCGCCGTGGACTAAGGTAACTGTCGCGTCAAATTTTAGCGCTAACTCTGCCAGTTTTACAGCCGCTCGTGCATGTAAGCCCAATTTGTTCTTTATGGTGATATGTTGCTCTAGCTGTAACATTTAACGTTTTTCCAAGGTGCGATGACGAACTTGCACTTGTTGTTCGTGGCGAAAGAATTCGGCGATTTTCTCGGCGATAAATACCGATCTGTGTTGGCCGCCCGTACAACCGATAGCGATAGTGACATAGCTGCGGTTATTGCGTTCAAGATGAGGCAGCCAAGTGCCAATCAAATTCTCTATTTGCCAGATAAACTTCATCACTAATGGCTGCTCTGTTAAGTAGTGTTGAACTTCAGCATCGAGTCCGGTTTGTGGTTTAAGCTCGGGGATCCAATGTGGATTAGGTAGAAAGCGCGCATCAAACACATAGTCTGCATCTTTTGGTAAGCCATTTTTAAAACCAAATGATTCAATGACTAATACCAATTCATGACTTTTTTGGCCGAGTACTCGTTGTTTTACCAACTCACTCAGCTCATGGATTGACATATCACTGGTATCAATGCGTAAATCGGCCGACTCAGAGATAGGCTCGAGCAAGGTGGTTTCTTGATCTATCGCTTGAGATAGCGATAGCTGCATTTTTGCTAGTGGATGTAAACGCCTGGTTTCACTGTAGCGACGTACCAAAATACTGCTACTGGCATCAAGAAATAAGGTGGTGAGATCAACCGATGCTTTGAGATCCTTAATGACGTGGTGTAATTCATTTTGGTCAAGGGGCAGGTTACGCACATCGATGCTAACCGCCACGGCATCGTAATTATCTTTAAGACTAGTAATTAAATCGGGTAGTAAGGGTAATGGCAGGTTATCGACGCAGTAATAGCCTAGGTCTTCCAATACTCTTAAGGCAACGGTTTTGCCTGATCCGGAGCGGCCACTGACGATGGTGAGTTTCATATTGCTCCCGTTATGACACGCAAATGAGTTCGAATAACTCCGCATCTGTTTTAGCCGCGCGAAGTTGGCGACAAATTTGTTTATCAGAAAGTTTACCAGCGATAAGTGACAAGGTTTTTAAATGTTGGCTACACTGGCTTTCTGGGACGAGAACGGCGAACAATAAATCAACGGGTTGATTGTCGATGGCACTAAAGTCTATCGCGGTCTCACATTGGATGAAAACGCCGGTAACAGGGTAATCATCACTGATACGAGCGTGGGGGATCGCAATACCCGCTCCAACACCTGTGGTGCCAAGGCGCTCACGCGTTAGTAGGTTTTCAAACACTACTTTAGGGTCAATATTGAGTTTTTGTCCTGCTAACTCACTGATGATTTCCAGTGCTTTTTTCTTGCTTGAACAAGAGACTGCACTCAAGGTGCAGTCTGGGGCTAATAATTCTTTTATATCCATATTTAAATTTAAGACTGTTTCAGCTTTTCCTTGTGTTTGATCACTTGGCGATCAAGTTTGTCAACTAACGAATCAATCGCGGCATACATATCTGTGTCTTGGGAGTTAGCAAATACTTCTCCGCCTGACAGGTGTAACTTGGCTTCAGCTATTTGATTCAACTTTTCGACGTTTAATATCACTTGTGCTGAGTTAATGCTATCAAAATGACGCTCTAATTTAGATAACTTAGTTTCAACGTAACTGCGCATTGAATCGGTGATGTCGATATGGTGGCCAGATAGATTAATTTGCATAAACATTCTCCTGTTGCAGCCTAAAGTAGGCTCTTACGTTGGTTGGAAGGCGGGATGTTCAAAGACTCGCGATATTTAGCGATGGTTCTTCGCGCAACCTTTATGCCTTGGTCAGCAAGCAGTTGAGTAATTTTACTGTCACTTAGGGGCTTAGCAGGGGTTTCTGCTGCCACTAATTTTTTAATTAAGGCCCTAATGGCGGTGGATGAACATTCGCCACCACTTTCTGTTGCAACATGGCTAGAGAAGAAATACTTCAACTCAAAGATGCCACGCGGCGTGTGCATGAACTTTTGCGTGGTGACACGCGAAATAGTGGACTCGTGCATTTCCACGGCTTCCGCGACATCGTTTAATACCATGGGTTTCATTGCTTCATCGCCGTATTCAAAAAAAGCAACTTGATGCTGTACGATACAGTTGGCCACTTTTAATAAGGTGTCATTACGGCTTTCTAAGCTTTTAATAAACCATTTGGCTTCTTGTAAATGTGAACGAATAAACTGACTGTCATCGGTGTTTTTAGTTTGTTTGGCAAAAGAAGCGTATTGATCATTAACGCGAATTTTGGGCATGCAATCTGGGTTTAGTTCGACGACCCAGCGACCTGATTTTTTTTGCACCGAGACATCTGGAACTATATATTGAGCGTCCATTTCAACAATCGCATTGCCTGGTCTTGGCTCTAAGGTATGGATCAGGCGCATGACTTCGCGTAGATCGTCTTCTTTTAGCTTAGTTTTACGGCTTAGAGTACGAAAGTCACGATTAGCGAGTAAATCCATATGCTCGTTGATCACCATTATGGCTTCTTCTAACCAGAGAGTGCCTTTTTCGATTTGATTCAGCTGGATTAACATGCATTCTTGCGCGGAACGAGCACCAACGCCGAGAGGATCAAAATGCTGCAATCGTTTAAGTACGGCTTCAACTTCGTCGAGCTCAACATCAAGAAAGTCAGAGGAGACACTATCTAATATATCTTCGCTAGAGACAGTCAAATAACCAGATTCGTCAATGGCATCGATAATGGCAAAGGCGATAGCGCGATCAGTTTCACTAAAGGGGGTTAACTCCATTTGCCAGATGAGGTGGTCATGTAGGTTAGCTGAGGTTTCACCTTGATAAATAAAATCGGCATCATCGCCACCTGAGCCGACACCTGAAGTGCTTGAACCTGTGCCCGTGGTAAAGGTGTCATCCCATGTTGAGTCTGTGGGAAGATCATCAGGAATGTCATTCTGCGCCATGGCCTCCGACGTTTCGAGTTGGCTAGATGTGTCGTTATCGTAGCTTTGCTCTTCGTTACCGTGGTCGTTTTCTTCTACTTCTAACAGCGGATTTGACTCAAGGGCTTCTTGAATTTCTTGCTGTAAATCTAATGTAGAAAGCTGCAACAAGCGAATAGCTTGTTGTAGCTGAGGGGTCATGGTTAACTGCTGACCTAAACGCAACTGTAGGGTTGGCTTCATTAAATTCCTGTTAGATATAAATCTTTAGATAACGGTTGTTACCTATAAAAACTATAGCTTGAATTGATCGCCTAGGTAGACTCGTTTTACTTGTTCGTTTTGTAAAATGTCTTCTGGCTTGCCAGCGGCAATCATTTCTCCATGACTCACTATATAGGAATATTCACATACATCTAGTGTTTCCCTCACATTATGGTCAGTGATTAATACGCCTAAGCCTCTGTCTCGTAAGTGTTCTATGATTTTTTTTATATCTATTACAGAGATAGGATCAACCCCAGCAAATGGCTCATCAAGTAAGATGAATTGAGGATCTGCTGCGAGTGCTCTGGCGATTTCAACGCGGCGTCTTTCGCCGCCAGAAAGGGACATCCCTTTACTATTTTTTATATGGGTAATATGAAATTCTTCAAGTAACTCGTTCAGTCTATCTTGTTTTTGTTCCGTGGATAGCTCATCTCGAACTTCTAGGATTGCCATGATATTTTGCGCGACCGTAAGGCGACGAAAAATAGAAGCTTCTTGTGGCAAGTAGCCAATTCCCTTCTGCGCGCGCACGTGCATTGGTTGGCTAGAAATTTCTTCATCATCAATAAATATCTGGCCTTCATCGCGCTTTACTAAACCGACTACCATGTAAAATGTTGTCGTTTTACCTGCACCATTGGGGCCGAGTAAACCAACAATTTGCCCCGTGTTCACTTGTAAACTAACGCCATTTACTACACGACGATTCTTATAACTTTTCGCTAAGTCTTTTGCTTGGAGTAATGCCATTATTGCGCCGCTTTATCTGTTGATTTATCTGATGACTTTGAGTTTTTCTTGCTATCGACTTGAGCGGGTAAAAATACGGTTCGGGTTTGAGTCTCGCCTTTTTTACCTTCAATCTGGCGTGTCTCAATGTTGTAGGTGATAGTTTCAGCGGTGTAGTTACTGTCTAACTGCTTTAAAGAGGCATTTTGGCTCAAGATTATCTGGTTATTTTTTTTGAGGTAACGAATTTTTTTTGCCTTTGCTTCTACTGGTTTACCATCATCCATCATTTGATAAAAAGTCGCTGGATTGCCAGTCGCAATCATTTCTTCTTCGCCGGGCTTATGGCGGATGCCAACCAATTTATTGGCGGTGAGCTTAATTGTTCCTTGTGTCACCACGACGTTACCTAAAAAAGTGGTGGTGTTACTGTCTAGGTCGGCTGTATTGGAATTGGCTCGGATAACAATTTCTTGCTCTGAGTCAGACTTAAGCGCGTAAGTAGGAGCACTTAGTAATACCAGTGATGCTAGTAATAATTTAAGGTTTTTCATTTAAATAAGTCGCCGTTACTTGGTTTAATAAACTGATGGTTTTACCTGATAGTTGACCAAATAATCCCGTGCCTGTTTGTTGCATTTGCTCTCCATATAAGGTGACTAAGTCATCTGAATGGATTTCATTCTTTATTAAATCTAGGGTGAGCTTGTCGGTGGTGATCAGATTTATGTGTTGGTCATGGGTCAAATTAGTGATGGTAACGTTGTTACTTAGTTCAAAGGTGTGCTGATCGAACAGAATGCCGTCGTCTCCGGTAATTTGCCACTGAGTTTGATCTTCATTGCGAAAAAGTAATAAAACAGGTTTCGCAAATACTGTCTTTAAGTCTTGTTGGTAATAATGCATTTGGGTGGCAAAAAGCCGGTAGTCAATTTTTCCTGCTTGGGTAAAGACAGCTCCTTTGACTTCATTAGCGATAAAGTAAGCTTCAGAAGGATCGCGCTCAGCAATAGGCGCTTCAGTGTGTTTAAAAAACTGCCAAGCGCCAAGAGAAACCATAAATAGTACGGATAACCAGATGTTGAGCTTTTTCATACACTGGTACCTTGTGCATGAGCCAACTCTCCACGAGCGTGCAATAGTAGATCGCAAAGCTCGCGCACAGCACCAAAGCCGCCTTTTATTGTTGTAACATAGTCAGCTTGTTGCTGCACTATTGGGTGTGCATCCGCTACGGCTACTGCTAAGCCAACCTGATTCATCACGGGTAAATCAATCACGTCATCACCGATATAAGCGACTTCATCCGGGTTAAGGTTTAACTGCGTGAGTAATTGCTGGAAAGCAATAAGCTTATTATCTTGGCCTTGAAAAATATGAGAAACGCCCAGAGCGCTCATTCGGTTGTTAACAATGGTGGACTTACGTCCGGTGATCACCGCTACTTCTATACCAGCATGAAGCACGGCCTTGATACCGAAGCCATCTCGGGTGTGAAATGCTTTGAGCTCCTCGCCGTTGTTGCCCATGTAAATTCGGCCATCAGAGAACACCCCATCAATATCGCAAATAAGCAGCTTAGTATGAACCAGCTGCTGATGTTGCTGTGCGGTAATGGTGCCATATGGGGTGTTTAGCATAAAAAGCCCTAATTACATAAGTTTGAATAAAATTACATAGTGTAAAACAATAAAACTTGGTACGCGATAAAGCAGGCTAATAATAATCCGCCTTCAACGCGGGTAATTTCTTTTATTTTACCGTTACCTGCCACTATTAATAATAAAACGGTGACGCCTAACATGTAATACATATCACGCCCCGCTGCGCTAGCGTCTATGGTTCCTGGTGCTAAAATACCTGGAATAGCTAACACAGCTAAGATATTAAAAATATTTGAACCGACAATGTTTCCTAATGCAAGATCGCCTTCTTTCTTCAATACACTGGCAATACAAGCGGCTAGCTCTGGCAAGCTGGTACCAATGGCAATAATAGTTAAGCCGATGACCAAATCTGATATGCCAAAATGTTTCGCGATAACGACCGCTGAACCCACGAGTTCATTAGAGCTGTATATTAATAAGCCTAAGCCAAACACCAACCAAAATGCCGCTTTCCAAAACGGTATATCAGAGGGAATCTCATCTTCTAGCTCTTCAACAAGTGGATCATTGGTGTTTGGATTTTTTAACGCCATCCAAGTTAAGCCGCCAATCGTCGCAAAGAAGCCAATAATTAACACCGTTCCTTCACCGCGCGTTAACTCTAGATCCCATAATAACCACGCCGCCAATAGGCTAGTCACCATGACCATAGGCAGCTCACGACGCATGGTGGAAGATGCGACTAGCATTGGCCGCAATAATGCGGTTAAGCCTAATACTAAGGTAATATTGGTAATGTTGGAGCCAATGGCATTGCCAATGGCTGTGTTAGGAGCGTCATTTAAACTAGCACTCGCAGCCACCATCATTTCTGGCGCTGATGATCCCATTGCGACTATGGTTAAGCCTATGATAAGAGGAGATATGCCTAAGTTTCGTGCGATGGCGGCGGCACCAAAGACAAATTTGTCGGCGCTCCATACTAATGCTGCTAGGCTAACAACGAGTATTAAGACATTAAGCCAAAGGATATTCGCTTCCATAGTTCCTTTCTAAAAGTGTGATCCGAAAAAGGTATTTTCCCGTTTCTGGTCTCAAATGTGAAGCGTTTGAGTATGTTTATTATTAAGCATAAAATAGTGAGCTGTATTTTAAGGTGAAATATATAATGGGACAGCTAGTTCAGATCCGTGATATGAGTTTTGCTCGAGAGCAGCGGATATTGTTCGATAACCTCAATTTGGATATCGCACAAGGTAAAATTACGGCCATTTTAGGTCCCAGTGGTATAGGTAAAACCACGTTGCTAAAATTAATCGGTGGGCAATTAACGCCATCTTCGGGGGATATTTTATTTTCCGGTGAAAGTGTCTGTCGTGCTAAGCGCGCTCAGCTATATCAAATGCGGCGTAAAATGGGGTTATTATTTCAAAGTGGCGCCTTGTTCCCTGAGTTAACGGTGTTTGAGAATGTGGCATTTCCGCTTCGTGAACACACACAGCTGACAGAGCCTGTGTTACAAACGTTAGTTAGAATGAAGTTGGAATCGGTTGGTTTACGTGGTGCAGAGCAGTTAATGGCCACGGAACTCTCTGGTGGTATGGGCCGACGAGTCGCACTAGCAAGGGCCACCGCACTCGATCCTGAGCTAATGATGTATGATGAGCCGTTTGCAGGGCAAGACCCGATTTCTATGGGCGTGTTGTTAAAACTGATCCGTGATTTAAACCAAAGCTTAGGGCTAACTTCTATTGTGGTCAGTCACGACGTGACAGAAGTGCTGGAGATTGCCGACTATGTTTATGTGCTAGCCGATAAAACTATTATTGCCCAAGGAACAGCTGATGAAATTAAGTCTAATCAAGACCCGAGGCTGGTTCAATTTATTAATGGATTGCCCAATGGGCCGGTGCCCTTCCATTATCCCGCTAGCGATTTTTTAAAGGATTTAGCCACGCAGTGATTAATCAAATTCAACGAATAGGGGAGCGAAGTGTCAACTTTGTTACCCAGCTTGGGGTCGCCGGTTTAATGCTGATGAGTGCATTATTCAGCAAACCAAATTGGAAATTTTTACGTTTAGTCGGTCGGCAAGTTCACAACTTGGGCGTACTTTCGTTACCTATTATTCTGGTGGCAGGGTTATTTATCGGTATGGTGTTAGGCCTGCAAGGCTATAATGTGCTGGTGAGTTATGGGGCAGAACAAAGCCTCGGTACTATGGTCGCATTATCTTTACTGCGCGAGCTCGGCCCTGTGGTGACGGCATTATTGTTTGCTGGCCGAGCGGGCTCGGCATTAACCGCCGAGGTTGGCCTAATGAAGGCCACTGAGCAAATATCGAGTATGGAAATGATGGCGGTGGACCCGTTTAAACGCATTATTGCGCCACGTTTTTGGGCCGGAGTGTTATCAATGCCCGTACTGGCTTTTATGTTTTCTTTGATTGCCATTTGGGGCGGTAGTTTTGTCGGCGTTGATTGGAAAGGCATCGATAGCGGTGGCTTTTGGTCGGTAATGCAAGCCAGTGTTGATGTTCATCAAGATATTTTTTACGGCTTTATTAAAAGTACCGTATTTGCTTTTGTAATTGTATGGGTGGCTTTATACAACGGCTACTATGCTAAGCCTTCGTCAGCAGGCATCAGTGAGGCGACAACGCGAACCGTGGTTAATGCATCTTTATTGGTGTTGGCGCTGGATTTTATATTAACCATCTTGATGTATGGTTAAGGTTAGGGAACAAAAATGACAGAAAAAAAATTACATTTAGCGGTTGGCAGTTTTGTCTTAGCAGGCTGCTTTGCTTTGGTTTTACTCGTGGTACAAGTGGCTGGTTTTTCCTTTACTCAAGACCAAGGCTCTTATACCTTGAAGGCGAAGTTTGACAATATTGGTGGCTTAAAGGTTCGCTCACCAGTTAAGTTAGGCGGGGTTGTGGTTGGGCGTGTTGAGGCTATCTCCCTTGATGCCAAAAGTTATACGCCTGTTGTGACATTAAGAATGGACCAGCAATATGGATTTTATCCAGAGACGAGCTCTCTTGCGATTTTGACGGCAGGGTTGTTGGGAGAGCAATTTATTGGCTTGCGTCCTGGTTTTATGGATGATGACATAGAGTTACTCGGTGAAGGTGATTTTATTGATGACACCAAATCTGCACTGGTGCTCGAAGATTTAATCGGACAATTTTTATTTTCAATTCAAGACAACAGTAAGGAATAAAACATGCTATTGCGCTTTTTGTTGCCATTATGTTTACTGCTTTCTAGCAATATGGCGGTTGCTGCCACTCTGAAAGAATACCAAGACCCTTATCAACTCATTGAAGAGGTAGCGGGTAAAGCATTTGATCGGGTTAAAAATGAAAAAGCTTTAATGGAAAAAGATCCCGCCCATGCTGAGGATATTGTTCGTGAAGAGTTACTATTTTATGTTGATTCAAAGTACTCGGCATATAAGGTCGTTGGGCCGGAGCTAAAAAATACCACGCCAGCACAAAGAGAAAATTTTGTCGCGGCATTTAAAGAACACATGGTGAAAACTTACTCAACCGTGTTGTTTAAATATGATCAGCAAGTGTTACAGTTTGATAAGCGAGAAAGCTTTGCTGGTAAAAAAATTGTCACCGTGCCAGTGCGCTTTGTGCAAGCGGGCTCTCCAGACATCAATGTGTCATTTAAGCTGCGTTTAGATAAGAAGACTCAATCATGGCGGGTGTTTGATGTCGTTGCGGAAGGTGTAAGCTTGTTATCAACCAAGCAGTCTGAGTTAGGCAGCTTAATTCGTAAAGATGGCATCGACAGTGTGACCGCACAACTTATTGCTAAAAATAATGAAAACAAGTAAATGTTAGATTTTACATTAAACCAGCAAACCCTTTCTATTACAGGCGCCTTAGTCACTGAACAAGTGGCTGGGCTTGCCCCTAGTGTCACAGCCGATTTTGAAAAGATTGATTTATCAGGTGTCTGTGACTTTGACTCAGCGGGCTTAGCTTGGTTAGTCACGTTTTATGCTCCCCTAAGCTGTGAATTTATCAATTTACCTTCAAGCTTACGTAAGCTTGCTGATTTATATGGATTAACCCCCTTATTTGAGCCAGCGTAAGCTATCGATAAAAGCGTGATTGTTAACAAAAACCAGAATAATCACACCTTAGCGGTTTAACTTAGACGCAATTGGTGATAAAACAGCTGACTTTTATGGCCTGTCAGACTGATATCTCCCGTCAGCGAGCCAAAGTTTCACGTATTTTTTCTGAATAAAAGTAGGATTTTACTATGGATCCAAAAGAAATAGAGGCGAAGTTATTAGCCGCATTGCCACTAGAGGCATGTTATGTCAAAGGTGAAGGCAGTCACTTTCAAGTGATCGCTGTTTCTGACATGTTTGCAGACATGAGTCGCGTAAAAAAACAGCAAGCCATCTATGCTCCCTTGATGGAAGAAATTGCTGCCAACACGATCCATGCTTTAAGCATTAAAGCTTTTACGCCGCAGCAATGGCAAAAAGAAAAAATATTTAATCAGCCGTCCTGAATCGAGGTATGAATGGATAAGTTTTTAATCAAAGGTGGTTGCACCTTAAACGGTGATGTGACCATCTCTGGCGCTAAAAACGCTGCGTTACCAATTTTATTTGCCACCTTATTATCAAACCATGAAGTGGTGATTTCAAACGTGCCTAAGCTACGTGATATTAAAACCACTTTGGCTTTGTTACGTGAGTTAGGGGCAACGGCAGAGCAAAACGAAAACGTGGTGATCAACGCGGGTGGCGTGCATCATCAAAAAGCGCCATATGATCTGGTTAAAACTATGCGAGCGTCAATTCTTGCGCTAGGCCCGCTCGTTGCTAAGTACGGCAAGGCCGATGTATCTTTGCCGGGAGGTTGTGCTATTGGTGCGCGTCCGGTGAATCTACACATTCACGGCTTAGAGCTAATGGGTGCCAATATTGTTGTTGAAGATGGTTATATCAAAGCACGCGTTGATGGTCGCTTGAAAGGTGCGCATATTGTCATGGACATGGTTAGCGTAACGGGTACTGAGAACCTTATGATGGCTGCGGCTCTCGCGGATGGGACTACGGTAATCGATAACGCTGCGCGTGAGCCTGAAGTTGTTGACCTTGCCAACTTTATTAACGCTCTGGGTGGTAAAGTGTCAGGTGCGGGTACCGATACCATTACTATTGAAGGTGTTGAAGCCTTAACGGGTGGCCAATATGAAGTGCAGCCGGACCGTATTGAAACCGGTACTTTTCTTGTTGCTGCAGCAGTAACAGGTGGCAAGATCACTTGTCATAAGACTAGCCCACGTTTACTTGAAGCAGTATTGGCTAAGTTAGAAGAAGCGGGTGCCTTAGTGGAGTCTGGCGATGACTGGATTTCATGTGATATGCGTGGCAGGACATTGAAGTCAGTGAATGTTAAAACAGTGCCTTACCCTGGTTTTCCTACTGACATGCAAGCGCAGTTTACTGTGCTTAACGTCGTGGCTGAAGGTGCTGGACGTGTAACGGAAACTATTTTTGAAAACCGTTTTATGCATGTGCCTGAATTACAACGTATGGGCGCAGACGTCGAACTTGAAGGTAATACGGCAATTTGCGCTTACACGAAGCAATTATCTGGCGCTCAAGTGATGGCAACGGATTTACGTGCTTCTGCTAGTTTAGTGATTGCTGGTTTAGTAGCCAAGGGGGATACCATAGTTGATCGTATTTATCACATTGATCGTGGTTATGAGTGCATTGAAAATAAACTCATTCCTCTAGGTGCAACGATGGAGCGTATTGCTTAACATCACTGGTTAACGAACTTTGTTCTGTTTAAGCCTGCAGTTAGATACAGCATGCTACTAACATTTAGGTTAGCTATTAATAAAAACGGCCGCTGAATAGCGGCCGTTTTTATTTGTCGGGTTATCAAGGTAAATGACTATTCTTGTTGTTTTAGTATGTCGTAGTCAGCAACTTCGATTTCAAGTTCAACTTCTTTGCCTTCTCTAAGTAATTTTACTGCTATTCTTTCGCCTGGGCGCACTTCTGCGACCCGATCTAACACATCGGTAACACCTATCACTGGTACTTTGTTTATCGCCAACATCACATCTGATGTTTTCACGCCAGCTAAATCTGCTGGACCACCATCCATCACACCCGTGATCATTATGCCTTTTTGCGCCTCAATTCCCCATAATCGCGCCATAACAGGGTTTACTGGCCCACCAACGACACCAATTGAGCCTCGTATCACCCGGCCGTCACGGATCAAACTATCCATGATCCTCGCAACGAGTAAATAGGGCACGGCAAAGCTGATGCCATAACTGTCTAAGTTTTGCGTGACATGAAATGCGGAGGTATTGATCCCAACCATCTCGCCTCGGCTATTGATCAGTGCGCCGCCTGAATTACCCCGATTAATAGCGGCATCGGTCTGTAAAAAGTCTTGCCGTCCTGTAGAGCTTATGCCTGTACGACCAGTGGCACTAATGATCCCTTGAGTCACCGTTTGCCCTATGTTGTATGGGTTACCAATAGCCAGTACAACATCGCCAACTTTAGGTAAGTAAGCGGGGTTTTGTGGGATCACCGGTAGGTTTTCCGCTTCTATTTGCAATACGGCTAAATCAGTAACCGCGTCACTACCAATCATCTGAGCGGTAAGCAGGCGGCCATCTTGCAAAGCGACGAGTACCTGATCTGCTTTTTCGACCACGTGCATATTGGTTAAGATATAGCCTTGTGCGCTCATGATAATACCGGAGCCAAGGCCGGTCGGTCTTAGCTCCGGCTGGCTATTGATGTTCGAGCGTTGATAGTTCTGTGAATAAATATTTACCACGGCAGGTGCCGCTCTTCGCACTGCACTACCGTAGCTTTCGACTTGGCTGCTGTAAGTTTCAATTTGTTCCGCAAATGGCAGTTCGTGATTATTGCGCAGGGGAGGGAAGAAAATCAGTAAAAATACGGCAATGAGAACACCAATACTGATAGATTTTATTAAATAGCTGAGAGCAGAAGGCATGTTAAATATTTACATTAAGATAAAGGAGCAGAATAACAAAAATGTAGCAAAAAAAAACGCCCGCGTTGCGGGCGTTTGACAGAGGTAGCTATATTTAGCGGATTTCGCGATAACGAAAGGAAATTGCCGCGTTTTATATTAAGAGCTTACCTCCTCACTTCAATGAATTAACGGATCACGCGGTACAAAGAGGCGTTGCCACGTTTGATATTGAGGGCGAGAACCGAAGGTTTATCTTCAATTATTTTACGTAAGTCTGCCATATCTTTAGTGCGTAAGCGGTTAATACCCAAAATGATATCTCCTTCTTCTAAGCCTGCTAACGCGGCAGGTGAGTTAGGCACTATCTTACTGATTAATACCCCTTGCACTTTCTCGCCGGGTGCGGTGCTGCTTAACGTGGCACCTTCAAGGGCCGGATGTAATGAATTAGCGGCGATATTGGATTCTTTAGCTTCTTGCAGTATGACTTTGAAATCTTTTTCTTTGCCGTCACGAACAACGGTAAGGTTGATTTCTTTACCTGCACCCAAGGTGGCTACTTTTGCGCGAAGCTCATTAAATGAACGTATTTTTTGTTGGTTAAGTTTAATGATGATGTCACCGGCTTGTAGCCCTGCCTCCTCGGCAGCTGAATCGGCCATGACTTGGTTAACAAAAGCGCCGTGTTGGGTGTCATAACCAAAGGCTTCGGCAAGCTCGGGGGTCAGCTCGCCACCTGTAATGCCTAATAGGCCTCGGCGAACCTCACCAAACTCTAAAATTTGTGCCGACAGGTTTTTCACCATGTTCACTGGGATAGCAAAACCGATGCCGATGTTACCGCCATTAGGGCCTAAGATGGCGGTATTAATACCAATTAACTCACCGCGTAGGTTGAGCAGTGCACCGCCGGAGTTACCGCTATTAATTGCAGCGTCGGTTTGGATGAAGTTCTCATAGTTTTCGATATTTAAGCCACTGCGACCCAGTGCGCTAACGATGCCAGAGGTGACGGTTTGACCTAAGCCAAAAGGGTTACCAATAGCTATGGTAAAGTCACCCACGCGCAGTTCATCTGAGTTGGCCAGCTTAATGGCGGTCAGGTTTTTGGCATCAATTTGTAACAATGCAATATCGGTTTGCTGATCTTCACCAATTTTCTTTGCGGTGTACTCTTTGCCGTTGTTTAACGTAACCTTAATTTCATCAGCTTGGTGGATCACATGATAGTTAGTGATCACGTATCCTTTTTTGGCATCGATAATAACGCCAGATCCTAACCCCCTAAACGGTTGTTTAGCTCCTTCAGCTAAGGCGTCAGGTCCGAAAAAATGACGGAAAGGCTCAGGGATGTTTTGCCGCGAAACTTTGGTACCAGCAACAGAAATATTAACCACCGCAGGGCTGACTTCTTCAAGTAATGGTGCCAGGCTGGGCAATTCTTGCCCTTGTATCGCCACTGGGTGAGCGGCTTGTGCTGGTAAACTACCTAAGGCTAAGGCAGTTGAAAGGGCAACAGCAGTAAAAATAGAAATCGGTTTTTTCATCTTGCTCTCCTAGAGTCAAAGTTACTCAATTTATACCTTTAATAGAGTCTAAAATTAACAATCTGTTCAGCTCTTTACAGTACTTTACCCAAGTTGACATTGCTTCACTGTAAGGCACTTCTACGACACTTTTTCAGGCGACTTCGGTGTTACTTTCTCAACTAGACTAGGGTCGGTTTGAGGGTTTTCAAGGTTCACCGCGAGGGGATTTTTGATATCAGCGTTATCCGAATGTTGAGTAGATGCGCCATCTTGCTGTGTGTTTAGTTCAGTGGCTTTTGTCTCAAGCTCTTGGGAGTCGGTTGAAGTTGTGTCATCGACGCGTTTGTTACGTCTAAAAATTGAAATGTTGCGGTTGGCTTCTGCTTCAGGTAACAGTTGTTCTGATTGCTGTGCCATGTACTGATACAAGGTTTGATATTGATTTGCGATGCTATCCATTAAATCGGCTGTTTTCGCAAAGTGGGTCGATACTTGTTGCTGATATTTGCTTTGATCGTTTGTTTGTTGTTTTATTTGCGCTTGGCATTTATCCAACTGATGTTGGTAGTCATTCATTTTTTGTTGCTGTGAAGTAACCTGTTTCTCAAATTGGGCGGCTTGTTTATTACTCGGGAAGCGACGGCCAATCATAAAGCCAATAATAAGGGCAAAAATAAAAGTACTGATTAATGTAATTTCTGTCATATCTACTCCAACTCACTGAAAATACGGGTACACCATTGATATACCACAAAACGCACGGCATGGGATTTTAGCGTGACTTGGGTATATACAAAGCAACCTAAACTGTTGCAATATTGTTTTATAGCGCTTGCAACCCATTAGGATGCAAAGTGCAAGTTTATACCTGATAAACCTGTATGGATATTAATAAAGCCTGTGACGCCATTACTCAAGTACCAAAGCGACCTAAAACAAGATGATTTTTTCTATGATGCGGCGCAAGAGCAAGCCGTGTTTGCTCTTGAGCGCCTTTATCAAGATTTAGTTAAGCCTGCGCCAAGTGTAAAATCAACAAGCTGGTTAGATAAGATTAAGCAAAAGTTTCAGTCCCCTGAGCCTGTTGAAACCATTAAGGGTTTATATTTTTGGGGCGGAGTAGGGCGAGGTAAAACTTATTTAGTCGATACATTTTTTGATTGCTTGCCGTTTTCGCAAAAAATGCGAGTGCACTTTCACCGCTTTATGCATCGCGTGCATCAAGAGCTGGGTTTATTAAAAAACCAAGAAGATCCTTTGCTTATTATTGCTGATAAGTTATCTGCTGAAGCAAGAGTGATTTGCTTTGACGAGTTTTTCGTTTCTGATATCACTGATGCTATGTTGTTAGGCACCTTGTTCGAAGCTTTGTTTGAACGTGGCGTGGTGTTAGTGGCCACTTCAAATATTATTCCTGATGATCTGTATCGTAACGGCTTGCAGCGCGCTCGTTTTTTACCTGCGATTAAACTGATTAATGAAAACTGTGAAATCGTCAACGTTGATAGCGGCATTGATTACCGTATGCGAACCTTAGAGCAAGCTGAAATTTATCACTTCCCTCTTGATCAACAGGCGGAAGAAAACCTCAATCGCTATTTCCAGCAGCTCTCTTTCGAACCAAGGCAATATGAACACTATATTGAAATTCTTAATCGTCAGATTCCGGTAAGGGCAGAGGCCGATAGCGTGTTGTTTATTGAGTTTTTGGCTTTATGCGTCAGTGCGCGCAGTCAAGTTGACTATATTGAGCTGTCTAAAATTTACCACACGATACTGTTGGCTAATGTGACCGTAATGGGCGGAGACAGTGATGATGCCGCGCGGCGCTTTATAGCCATGGTCGATGAATTTTATGAGCGTCATGTCACTTTGATCATTTCCGCGGAAGTGGCCATGGATAAACTTTACCAAGGTGGTCGCTTGAGTTTTGAGTTTCAACGTTGCCTTTCGCGCTTACAAGAAATGCAAAGTACAGAATATTTGGCTCGTGAACATCTGGCTTAATTATCTGTGGGTAAAATAGCAGCAAAAAAGGATGATTTCTAAAAAGCTTTTCCGTATAATCTTGCGACCCCCAGTTACAATCACCAACTTTGGTGGATTTGTTGGCACCAAGTGTTCGTATTCGAAGGGGTACGAAGGTGGTATTTAATCGCTACTTTGAATTAAGTAGTCATTTCGTAACATTTTTTAATTTTTGGGTAAGAGTTTAATGAAAACTTTTGTTGCAAAACCAGAGAGCGTTCAACGCGACTGGTATGTGGTAGATGCTGAAGGTAAAACTTTAGGTCGTTTAGCTACTGAAATCGCTTCTCGTTTACGCGGTAAGCATAAAGCAGAATACACTCCACACGTTGACACTGGTGATTACATCATCGTTGTAAACTGTGAGAAAATTGCCGTAACTGGTAATAAAGCTGCAGGTAAGATTTATCACTCTCACACTGGTTACCCAGGTGGTTTGAAATCTATCTCTTTCGAAAAGCTAATCGAAAAAGCGCCAGAGCGTGTTATTCAATCAGCTGTTAAAGGTATGTTGCCAAAAGGCCCTCTAGGTCGTGCAATGTTCCGTAAATTGAAAGTTTACGCGGGTTCTGAGCATCAACATTCGGCTCAACAACCACAAGTTTTAGACATCTAATACGGAATTCAGGCAAATGGCAAATCAATACTACGGCACTGGTCGTCGCAAAAGCTCTACTGCTCGCGTTTTCCTAAAAGCGGGTAGCGGTAACCTAACTATCAACGATCGTACTCTTGAAGAGTTCTTCGGTCGTGAAACGTCTCGCATGGTTGTTAATCAACCTCTTGAGCTAGTTCAACTAACTGATAAGTTTGATATCAAAGTTACAGTTAAAGGTGGTGGTACTACTGGTCAAGCGGGTGCAATCCGTCACGGTATCACTCGTGCACTTATGGAATACGACGAGACACTACGCGCTGAATTGCGTGCAGCTGGCTTCGTAACTCGTGATGCACGTAAAGTTGAACGTAAGAAAGTGGGTCTACACAAAGCGCGTAAGCGTCCACAATTCTCAAAACGTTAATTTTCGTTTATCGAGTATGCAAAACCCGGCTTATGTCGGGTTTTTTTGTTTTAGGCTAATTGAACTTTCTGATTGTTATTTCGTTAAATTGTAAACAAACGTGGCAACTCTCAGAATTGGATGCTGAAAAAATGTTAAAGACATTATCAGCTTGTCAAATTGCGCCTATTTCTTTAGAATTCACACGATTTTTCTGTGACAATTGTACCGACCCCGTAATGCAGAAATCTGCTTAAACGCTAGAATTGATTTACCGCAAGGGAAATAATAATAATCGCGGAGTCCGTAGGGAGAGTTTTTGGATGAGCAATGCGCCTGTGAATACTGGCCGACGTATGTTTCTTACTGCGACAACAGCTGTTGTCGGAGCTGTAGGAGCTGCGGGAGTCGCCGTGCCATTTATCAAATCATGGAACCCGAGTGCTAAGGCTAAAGCAGCTGGTGCCCCGGTGGAAGTGGATGTAAGTAAAATAGAGCCTGGCCAATTAATTCGTGTTGAATGGCAAGGTAAACCGGTATGGGTTGTGTCCCGTACTGATGCTGCAATGAAAGATCTTGCAGCTCATGATGACAAATTACGAGATCCTAATTCTGAGGAGCCTCAACAGCCTGATTATGCGGCTAACCCCGCACGTTCAATCAGACCTGAAATATTTGTTGCTGTAGGTATTTGTACCCACTTAGGGTGTTCGCCAACTTATTTACCAGATGGTTTTGGAGAGTTGGTTGAAGGCGTTAAGAGCGGTTTTTTCTGTCCATGTCACGGCTCTAAGTTTGATATGGCGGGAAGAGTGTTCCAAAACGTACCTGCACCGTTGAACTTAGTGATACCTCCTTATCATTTCAAAGATGATAATACCGTGCTTGTGGGCGTATCAGAGGGAGATGCATAATGATTAAAGGACTAGTGACAGGTGTGATTGATTGGGTAGATGCACGCATCCCCATGACAGACACTTGGAATAAACATTTAGCCCAATATCCAACGCCAATTAATTTTAATTTCTGGTACTTCTTTGGCTCTTTAGCCATGCTAGTGCTGGTTAATCAGATTCTTACAGGTATCTGGTTGACAATGAACTACAACCCTTCTGCTGAAGGTGCGTTTGCTTCTATTGAATATATTATGCGTGATGTGGAATACGGTTGGTTGCTGCGTTACATGCACTCAACGGGCGCGTCATTCTTCTTTATCGTTGTTTACCTGCATATGTTCCGCGGCTTGATTTATGGTTCTTACCAAAAGCCTCGCGAGCTAATTTGGGTTTTCGGTATGCTTATCTTCCTAGTGTTGATGGCCGAAGCATTCATGGGCTACTTACTGCCATGGGGCCAAATGTCATTCTGGGGAGCTCAGGTAATTATCTCGCTATTCGGTGCCATTCCAATTATTGGTGATGACCTAACACAGTGGATCCGTGGTGACTTTGTTATATCTGGGGCAACCCTAACGCGTTTCTTCGCTTTGCATGTGGTCGCTTTACCACTAGTACTCGTGGTATTGGTGTTCTTGCATATTGTGGCACTGCATGAAGTGGGCTCGAATAACCCTGAAGGTATCGAGATCAAGAAGAAGAAGGGCTCAGTTCCTGAAAGTGAATTAAGTCCATTTAAATACCATAAGCAATTCTCTGATAAAAAAGACATTGTAGATGCGGCACCTTTCTTTCCTTATTTTGTGGTGAAAGATGTAGTGGGCGTAGCGGTGTTCTTGTTCTTGTTTGCTGCGGTTATATTTTACTGGCCAGAAGGCGGCGGTTATTTCCTTGAGCCACCTAACTTTGAGCCAGCAAATGGCCTGAAAACGCCTGAACACATTGCGCCAGTTTGGTACTACACACCGTTTTATGCGATTTTGCGTGCGATCCCAGACAAATTAATAGGTGTTATTGTATTTGGTAGCTCGGTACTTATTCTGTGTTTCTTACCTTGGTTCGACCGTTGTAAGGTTCGCTCTATTCGCTACCGTAGTACGCTACATAAGCTGAATATTACACAGTTTATTATTTGTTTCATCGTATTAGGTATTCTTGGTGCATTGCCAGCAACACCGTTATACACAGTGATCTCTCAAATATGTTCATTTGGTTATTTCGCCTTCTTTGCCTTGCTGTTTATTTACAGTAAAAACGAGAAATGTAAGCCAGTGCCAGAGAGGATCACTAAATAATGAAAAAGTTACTGATTACTTTATTTGCCCTGCTGCCGAGCTTAGTGTTTGCTGCAGGTCCAAGTATCCCTTTGGATAAGGCAAATTATGATTTAACCAATAAAGCATCGCTGCAAAACGGTGCTAAGTTGTTCATCAACTACTGTCTAGGTTGTCATACCATGGGTTATCAACGTTATGAGCGAGTTGCTAATGACTTAGATATCCCTAATGACCTGATGTTAGATAACTTAGTGTTTACCGATCAAAAAATTGGTGACCTAATGACTAACTCAATGCACAAAAAAGAAGCCGCTAAATGGTTTGGTGCTGCGCCACCGGATTTAACCTTAGTGGCTCGTGTGCGCGGTGCTGATTGGTTGTATACTTACTTACGTTCGTTTTATGCTGATCCAAGCCGTCCATTTGGCGTGAATAACACGGTTTTTCCAGATGTGGGGATGCCCCATGTACTAGAAGAATTACAAGGTGTGCCGAATGCAGTTTTCGAAACGGAAATGGTTGATGGCGTTGAGCATAAAACCTTAGTTTCAATCGAAGCTGATGGTAGCGGTGAACTAAGTAAAGATGAATATAACCAAGCTGTGCTAGATATGGTAAACTTCTTGGTCTATTCGGGTGAGCCGATGCGCGTTGAGCGTGAACGCTTAGGGATGTTTGTCCTTGGCTTTATATTTATCTTCTTCATTATTGCTTATTTACTGAAGAAAGAGTTCTGGCGCGACGTTCATCATTAGACGAATCGATAATAAAATGTGTTATTAATGGCAATGGGGGTTTTACCCTCATTGCCTTTTTATGTTTTTGAAGAGTTGGAGGATTAAATGGCAGTTGCTGCTAATAAACGCTCTGTGATGACCTTGTTTTCAGGTGCATCAGATTTATACAGTCATCAGGTTCGCATTGTGCTGGCTGAAAAAGGCGTAAGTGTCGAAATCACACAAGTTGATCCAGACAATTTACCGACTGAACTCGTGGAGCTTAATCCATACAATTCAGTTCCTACTCTGATAGACCGTGAACTGGTTCTTTATGAATCACACATTATCATGGAATACTTGGATGAACGCTTTCCTCATCCACCATTGATGCCTGTTTATCCGGTTGCTCGTGGTAACAGTCGTCTTATGATGCATCGCATCAAAAATGATTGGTACTCTTTAGTTGACCTGATCATGAAAGGCTCGGCCGAGCAAGCAACCGCAGCGCGCGCAAAATTGAAAGAGTCGCTAACAACAATTGCACCTGTGTTTGATGAAATGGACTACTTCATGAGTGAAGAGTTTACTTTGGTTGATTGCTATATGGCTCCGCTGTTATGGCGTTTGCCAGAATTGGGTATTGAGCTAAATGGCCCAGCAATGAAAGGTATGAAGGGTTACATGATCCGTATTTTTGATCGTGAATCATTCCAAGCGGCATTAACAGAGACAGAGCGCGACATTCGCGTACTTATCTAATTATGAGTGAAATGACACCTAATCGCCCTTATCTATTAAGGGCATTTTTCGACTGGATTTTAGATAATGACATGACCCCTCATTTAGTGGTCAGTGCATTTCTACCCCATGTAAATGTGCCTGAGCAATTTATTAAAGATGGTAAAATTGTCTTAAATATTGCTCCGGGAGCGGTGACTGCTTTTGACATGAGTAAAGAAGCGGTTAGCTTTAATGCTCGATTTTCTGGCTCCCCGTTCCAGGTCTACATTCCTATGTATGCGGTAGAGGCGATTTATGCGCGTGAAAATGGCGCGGGAACTATGTTTCCTGCAGAGCCTTTTTACGACGCTCAGTTGACTGAAGAAACGCCAACAGAAGCTCCAGAGCCGACGCCCCCACCTAAAGGGAAACCGGGTTTACGTGTCGTTAAATAAAAAAACCGCTGAAAAGCGGTTTTTTATTTTTCAACATAAATATTAAGCTACTCGGCAACGTATTCAAACACTTTCACTACCCGTTTAACGCCTTTTACATGACGGGCAATCTCCACTGCTTTCTCGGCCTCTTTCTCGGTGACGAGACCAATCAAGAAGACCTCGGCATCTTCAGTCACCACTTTTAGCTTCAATGTATTGATTGCTGGATCGTCTAAGATAAGTGACTTAGTTTTGGTTGTGATCCAAGTGTCAGAGGTTTGTTGACCCAAACTGATTGGTTTATTGAGGCGTAATTCGTTAAATACTCGACGTACACCCGAAATGTCATCTACTATTTTTTCAGCTTGCTTTTGGTATTCAGCAGTGGGTGTTTGCCCGACCAATAACACATTACCATTATTAGCAATGGCTGAAATGCGCGATGCTTTATAAAGTAACTCATTTTTTGCTAACGCATTGATAGCTTTTAACTCAATGTTTTGATCATCAAGTTGGGTACCGACACTGCGTCTATCATTTGCCACCACGGCTGTAGTTGCAGCGCCTGCAACAAAAAGGCCAGCACAGCCTTGAACTAAACTTAAGCTGGCAATCAAAGCGAAACTTAGGCGTTTTTTCATTTAACTATACTCATCTATCGGTAGAAAAAAGGGTTTGATCTATTAGATCACTAATGCAGTTTAAGACAAATAAATGCATTTCTTCGATTCGACAGCCCTTCGGTGAAGGGGTTCTAATTTCAACGTCTGTCTCACTGAGTAAACCAGCCATTTCACCGCCGTCACCGCCAGTCAGTGCGACAATTTTCATATCCCGACTCACTGCCGCTTCAACAGCTTTTATAACGTTACGGCTGTTGCCGCCATGGGAAATGGCCAATAAGATATCGCCACCTTGGGCTAGGGCTCTTACTTGTTTGGCATAAATTTCATCAAAATGGGTATCCGTGGCAATCGCTGAAATTAGAGTCGAATCCGGTGTGATTGAAATAGCTGGCAAACTTGGTCGCTCGGTTTCAAACTTGTTCAGCAAGTGTGATGCAAAAATCTGCGCGAGTGCGGCATTACCACCATTACCACAAACAATAATTTTATTACCACTTAGTAAGCTGTGCACCATCATAAGTGCCGCTTTTTCTATATATTCAGGTAGGGCTTCAGCCGCGGCGATCTTGGTTTGAATGCTTTCGGTAAAGTTTTCTTTTATTTTGTCGCGCACCTTAAATTACTCCTGAAATGCGTTTTGTAACCAAATGGGATCGTGTTGTGACTCGAAGGCGACCACATCAAAGCGGCAGTAAACCTCGAAGGGACGTTGCATAAGATAAGCCTTAGCCGCTTTGATGATACGTCGCTGCTTGCTTCTTGTTACAGAAGCGATTGCTCCGCCAAAGTCGCTATCAGCTCGATAGCGCACTTCAACGAAGACTAACGTATCATCATGCTGCATGATTAGGTCTATTTCACCAAATCGACAGACATAGTTTTTACAGACAAGGCTTAGGCCTGCGCTTATTAAAAAATCACAGGCCCGTTGCTCGTATTGATCGCCGGTTTGACGTTTAATAATTGCTCTCATCTGCTGATACAGATTCGTCTATAGTATTAGGTGCTTCAATTAACACCTCTTCGTCAAAGCTAATACGGCTCTCATCATCTAATAAGGGATTAGCACTACTATCCTCGGTTACAGACTTAGCAGTGCCATAGTGGTTTCCATCTTGGGTGATAGTCACTGGAGAAACTAATATGCGCTCACCATTTTCGTAGCTGGCCCAAGCAAGATAATTATCAATAAATGCATCACCATCTAAGCGTAGCGCACCTGATAAACCTTGCACTTGATAATTAGGATCTGCGCGTAATGCTGCCAGTTCAGGAATAAGGTGCCAAGCATCGATGCCCATTGCATAGAAGCGTAAATCATCTAAACCCCGATTTGGCCAAAGCATTTTTGCTTCGGTTAATACTGGATTGTCTGGCTCTAGGATCACAGGCAGATCGCTATAAAGAACACCGGTTAAATCTTGCTTTTCTGAATGATTCATATTTTCAGGATGACTGCGAGCGCCAGAGTAAATTTGAATTGGCGGCAACCTTGGGTCAACTGTAACATCTAAGAATGGTTTAAACATGCGCAGTTCAATAGGTTGAGCGACAACATAAAAACCATCTATATCTTGGCGATGACGAGTATTGCTTTTCACATTAAACGATACTTGTTGCTTAACGCGATTACTGCGACCTTTGCTCAGTTCGCCATGCATTAAGCTAGGTACGAATTTTTGCAGTTGATTGCGATTCAAAAAGTAATGGATTTCTGGCGTATTGCCCGTGAGCTGTTGCCATTTATCACTAAATGCTGTTGCCATACGAGAGCCAAAACTGCCTTTTGAGGCTACTACGACAGGGTAGGTACGGCCGTCATCAAACATTTTTTGTGCTGTTTGCTCTGCTTCTCCTTCAGGTGAAAGAGAAAAGAAAAACTGTTGATTGTTTTGGCGAATGCCCTCAACACGATTAAGTGCTAGCATTGGCAATTCTGTATTTAATTTAACCAAGCTTTCCACGTTACTTTTTAATAGCGGTCCAACAATAAAGTTACTGCCTTGGTTCAGTGCCGTTTGGTACAAACTAGTCATATCGTTGGCATTCGTATCGTAAAAGTTAACCACTGAAATAGAATTGCTATCGGTATATGCCTTGAGCATACCATCACGAATGGCTTGGCCTTGAACTTCATATTTACCAGTTAATGGTAAGAAAACGGCTACATTATCGGTCGTAAGGGGTGGCGAGTTGAAGTCTTGTAACAGAGCTGTTGGTAAATATAGCGATGCTGGGTGTGCCACAAATTGGCTTTGCCAGAATGCAACTTGTTGTTTCAGCACCTCAGGCTGAATGCTATATTGCTTGCTGATCAGGCCTAACTCTAACCAAGCTAGAATATTACTATCGACAGTTTGTTGTGACAATTCACGTAATTGGGCTTGATTATGGAGCGTCATCAGTTGCCAGATAGTGTCATTATTGGCTTGGATTTGCTCAGCATCTGTTAGGTATTCTGCAAGCTGCATTTGACTGAACATAGCAGCAGTGATTTGACCTTGCTCTTGTTCAGCACGACCTTTCAGCGTGAGGTAACTTGGCCAGGCAGATTGATCTAAATATTGAGTATCAACTTGCTTTAGCTGAGTTAATGCTCGCTCGAGATTTCCCTCGCCCGCAAAGCTTTGCGCTTGAATCAGGTTCTTTTCTGCCAGTTGTTTGGGTGAGAGAGGCAGCTTCTCAAGCTGTTGTAACACCGCTAGAGCCTGTTGTGTGTGGCCACCAGCAAGAAAAGAACGAGCCGCGAGTAATTGCCAGTTAACGCTATTGGCCCCGGCAGTCTTGGTTGCTTGTTCTAAGTAGTAGTCTGAGGTTGCCGTTAATGGCGCCATGACAGCAGGCGGCGTTAGTTCATTGGCTGTCTTGGACTGGTCTGTACTGGTACAGGCGCTTAATACAAGAAGAGTCGTTAAACAAAGGCTGGTGCGTGTTACACTAAAAGACTTAAAAAAAGGGTTCAAAACCATTAGCTCACTTTCCACTATAAATGTGTGCATAGTTTAATCGTCTGATGTTTTTTTAACAATGATTGCGACGATAACAGTGGGAATTTATTCATGTTTGCTTGTTTTTAATGGGTTTGCTCAAGCTTGAATAATCTGACTCAAGTAAAAACAATCGCGACCGGGCTGCAGCGCTCAAAGGATTAACCAATAAAATGTTAGAAACATCTACTCTATTTATCGTGCCAACCCCCATTGGCAATATTCAAGATATTACCGAGCGCGCCATTGCCGTGTTAAATCAAGTTGATTTAATTGCCGCAGAAGATACTCGCCACACTGCTAAACTACTTAATCATTATCAAATCAGTAAACCTTGCTTTGCACTGCATGATCATAATGAGCAGCAAAAATCGGCCATCTTGATTGCTAAAATGCAGCAGGGGCAAAATATTGCGCTCGTCTCAGATGCTGGAACACCGTTGATCAGCGATCCGGGTTATCATTTAGTCAATGATTGTCGTGCGGCAGGAATAAAAATTGTGCCATTGCCTGGCCCATGTGCAGCTATTACCGCGTTAAGTGCATCTGGCTTGCCTTCTGATCGTTTTTCTTTTGAAGGTTTTTTACCAGCCAAAGATAAGGCGAAAACCGATACCTTAACGGCATTACTGGAAGAGCCGCGGACGATGATTTTCTATGAATCACCGCGCCGTGTGCTTGATACAGTAGAGAAAATTATTAGCGTGATGGGAGCTGACAAGAAAATAGTGCTGGCAAGAGAGCTCAGTAAAACTTTTGAAACTATTCATGGCGGCCCAGCAGGTGAAGTATTGCCTTGGTTATTAGAAGATGAAAATCGTCGTCGCGGTGAGTTTGTTTTATTAATAGCGGGTTTTAAAGCTGATCCCAATGCGTTATCGCAAGCTGTTTTGCAAACCTTATCCTTGTTAAGTAAAGAGCTCCCACTGAAAAAAGCGGCTGCACTTACCGCTGAAATCCATCAAGTGAAGAAAAATGCCCTCTATAAATGGGGGCTGGATAACTTGTAAAAACCACAATATTTCAGCTGTTGCTATGGCATTGCTATTTGTGCACCACCTCGCTATAATCCGCGCCCTGAGTTGACTAGACCGTCGTCGCTTATTTATTTTCGAATAAATGAGGGGAGGAAAGTCCGGGCTCCACAGGGCAGGGTGCCAGCTAACGGCTGGGAGGCGCGAGCCTACGACAAGTGCAGCAGAGAGCAAACCGCCTAAGCGCGTAAGCGCCGGTAAGGGTGAAAGGGTGCGGTAAGAGCGCACCGCGCAGCTGGTAACAGTTTGTGGCAGGGTAAACTCCACCCGGAGCAAGACCAAATAGGCTTCCTTAAGGTATGGCCCATATCGGAAGCGGGTAGGTTGCTTGAGCCAGTGAGTGATTGCTGGCCTAGACGAATGACGGTTCACGACAGAACCCGGCTTATCGGTCAACTCACCAAATTCAGCCAGGTAGATGAAAATCTACCTGGCTTTTTTTGTGGCTAAAAAATGCTTAAAAATCAACAGTGCTCAATTCTAAGTCCTTGTTGAAGATGAATTATTTTTCACAAACTTGAATGCCAAGATATTTTTTATCTTTTACTTGTCATTTTAATTCATCTAAATCAGAGGCTTCCTGAACTTGCTTGGATTTTAAGCAAAATAATGCGACATGTAATCACGATCCCTGCTTGCATTGGTTGAAAACAGCCTTAAAATTAGTCTTTGTGGGGAAAAGTGTCATTTTGTGGGAAAATTGATTTATTAGGGGTATATAACACGTGCTACGGGGTGCCCATGCAATCAACCTTGATTCAAAAGGACGATTTGCGATTCCAACCAAATATCGAGATTGGCTTTCTGATGAATGCCAAGGGCAATTGGTATGCACAGTGGATATTAATTCAACGAGCTTATTACTTTACCCACTTAATGAATGGCTAGAAATAGAAAAGAAACTAAGCAAGCTGTCGAGCATGAACCCTCAAGAGCGCAGACTGCAGCGTTTACTGTTGGGATATGCCACAGATTGCGAACTAGATAAATCAGGGCGGATATTGTTAACAGCACCGCTACGACAGTACGCTGGCCTCGATAAAAAGATGATGTTAGTCGGCCAGCTCAATAAATTTGAACTTTGGGATGACGCTAAGTGGCAGCAACAAGTTGAACAAGATTTGTTGGCTCAGCAACTCAGTAATGAAGCGCTTTCCGAAGGATTACAGGAATTTTCTCTTTAATGACAACTGCATTTGCCCATACCACCGTTTTATTAGATGAAGCCGTTGCGGGTTTGAATATTCACCCAAGCGGTATTTATGTGGATTGTACCTTTGGTCGCGGTGGTCATTCGCGTCACATATTATCGCAACTTGGTGATAAGGGCCGTTTGATTGCAATCGATCGTGACCCACAGGCGATTGCCGTTGGTAATGCGCTGGCTGCAGAAGATCCGCGCTTTCAAATTGTTCATGGCCCATTTTCAGGTTTAGCGGATTATATCGAAGAGCTTGGTTTAACTGGGCAAATTGATGGCGTACTGATGGACTTAGGTGTTTCATCACCACAACTTGATGATGCTGAACGTGGTTTTAGTTTTTTACGTGATGGCCCTTTGGATATGCGTATGGACCCTACTTCGGGGATCAGTGCGGCTGATTGGTTAGCCAAAGCGGACGTTGATGATATTGCTTGGGTATTAAAAACCTTTGGTGAAGAGCGCCACGCCCGTAAAATTGCTAGTGCGATAGTGATGGACCGAGTAGAGCGCGAACCTTATACCCGTACTAAACCATTGGCAGAGATGATTGCAAGGGTGAATCCCAGTAAAGAAAAAAACAAACATCCCGCCACACGCAGCTTCCAAGCTATCCGCATTTATATTAACAGTGAGCTAGAAGAAATAGATAAAGCATTAATGGGCTCATTGGCAGTATTAAAACCTGAGGGGCGTTTATCTGTGATCAGTTTTCATTCGTTAGAAGACCGTATGGTTAAACGTTTCATTCGTAATCAAGAAAAAGGCCCAGAAGTACCGGCAGGGCTACCTCTGACGGAAGATCAGTTAAATCGCGACAGAACATTAAAATCGGTGGGTAAGGCATTAAAACCGAGCCCATTAGAAATCGAACACAATCCTCGTGCAAGAAGCTCAGTGTTGCGCGTAGCTAAAAGGTTAGCATGATATTTAAGCCAAGTTTATTGCAGATAGTCGTTAAAGACCTGCTTAAACATAAGTTCACCATCTTAATTGCCGTTGCCGTGGTCGTCAGCGCTTTTTCGGTGATTTTGGCGACCCATGAAACGAGATTGATGACCGCAAAGCGTGAAATGCTGCGCGGAGAAAAAGATAAGTTAGATATTGAATGGCGTAATTTATTGTTAGAGCAAAACGCTTTAGTGGAGCACAGTCGCATTCGTCGCATTGCTAATGAACAGCTGAATATGCATCGTGCTACAGGGAAGTTTGAACAAGTGGTTGAATTACCATGATAAAACGAAATCCGAAAGCTAAGCCTAACTTTATCAACTGGCGTTTTATGACGGTGTCGGTGGTGATCGTGTTGGTGTTTTCATCGCTTTTGGCGCGTGCTGCTTATATCCAAATTATTGAACCCGATCGGTTACAAAAAGAGGGCGACTTGCGTAGTCTTCGCACCACCTCAACCCAGGTGCAGCGAGGTATTATTAGTGATCGTAATGGCCAACCTCTTGCTATCAGTGTACCTGTACAAGCGGTATGGGCTGATCCTAAAGTGATTCATGAAAAAGGCAGCCTAAGCAATGTCAAGGCTTGGCAGGCCTTATCTGATGTGTTGTCAGTAGAAACCGATAAGTTAATTAATAAGGTTAAAAACCCCAAAAAACGTTTTATTTATCTTCAGCGTCAGGTGAGTCCCGCAATGGCGCAATATGTTAAACAGCTCGCTTTGCCGGGGGTTTATCTTAAACCTGAGTCACGTCGCTTTTACCCCGCTGGTGAGATCACTTCACAGATTATTGGCTTTACTAATATTGATGATAAAGGCCAAGAAGGCATCGAAAAGGCTTATGATGATTGGCTGACGGGTATCCCTGGTCAACGTCAAGTTCGCAAAGATCGCCATGGTCGAGTAATTGAAGACATTGCCGTTGTCAAAGAAGCGCAGCAGGCCAAGGATATCACCTTAAGTATTGACCAGCGTATTCAATCTATCGCATATCGAGCCTTGAAAAAATACGTCAAGCTAAATAGAGCCACATCGGGATCCGCGGTAGTGATCGATGTGACTAATGGTGAGGTGTTGGCCATGGTTAACTCGCCTTCATTTAATCCTAATAATCGCGGTCAATATCAAAGCTTTCGGGTGCGAAATCGCGCTATCACTGATACTTTTGAACCGGGCTCTACGGTGAAACCATTTGTTATTGCGGGAGCCTTGATTAATAACGTTGTTGAGCCTGATGAAATTATTGATACCTCGCCGGGCTGGATGCGCATTGGTGGGCGTCGTGTGGCTGATCACCGCAATTATGGCAAGATGGATTTGACCATGATATTGCAAAAATCGAGCAATATCGGCGTGAGTAAATTAGCGCTGGAGCTTACAGCTCCGAGATTACAGGCAGCGTTTGCTGAATTTGGTTTTGGCTCGGATACGGGAATAGGGCTAATTGGTGAGACATCTGGGGTGCTACCTGTACGCCGTCGTTGGTCTGATTTTGAATTAGCCACTATGTCATTTGGCTATGCGTTTACAGCTAACACACTGCAACTAGCGCAAGCTTATGCAATTTTAGGTAGCGGCGGCGTGAGCTATCCCCTTTCAATTATCAAACGTGATGAAAAACCGCAAGGTGAGCAGGTCATACCAAGAGAAACGGCATTACAAGTAGTTAGCATGCTTGAAAGCGTGACTAAATTGGGTGGCACGGGGACTCAAGCTCAGGTTGAAGGTTATCGTGTAGCAGGTAAAACCGGTACTTCTCGTAAAGCGGTGGCCGGTGGTTACGGTGATGACTATGTCGCGGTATTTGCAGGTGTTGCGCCGGTATCTAATCCGAAACTAGCGATTGCGGTGATAGTGAATGAGCCAAAAGGCGATCGCTATTATGGTGGCGACGTTGCTGCGCCAGTGTTTGCAGAAGTAATGGATGGTTCGTTACAGCTGTTGAATGTTGCCCCCGACGATAAAGAAGTTCGTTTAAGTCGTCATCAACCAATGGCGCAGGAGCAATAATATGCAATTATCTGATTTAATACATTCACTTCCTGATTCGTTGGCCATGCTCAACATTAAAGGGATCTGCCTAGATAGCCGCAAGGTGACCAAAGGCGATGTGTTTATCGCGATAACTGGATCGCAGCAAGATGCGTCAGCCTTTGTGCCACAAGCCATTGCCAATGGGGCAATCGCGGCATTGGTTGAAACAGATAAACCTGAGCTTGATCGACAGCAGGTGAACAAAGAGCAGGCTGAGCCAGTTATTTATATTTATCAGTTAGGCCGGCAAGTATCGGCCATTGCTGGGCGTTATTACCAGCAGCCTGCGGAGAATATGTCATTAATTGGTGTCACGGGAACCAACGGTAAAAGCACTATTTGTGCGCTTATCGCTAATTGGCTGACTTTACTTGGCGCCAAAGCTGGCATGCTCGGCACATTAGGTAATGGTCTGTTTGGTCAGCTTTGCCAAGGTTTAAATACCACGGGAAGCCCAATTGAAATCCAGCATGAATTGCAAAAAATGCACGAGCAAGGTGCAACTCATGTCGCAATGGAGGTTTCTTCTCACGGATTAGTACAAAACCGAGTGGCGGCGCTGCCATTTAATACCGCAATTTTTACTAATTTAACCCGTGATCATTTAGATTATCACCGCACTATGGATGCTTACGGCAAAGCGAAGAAGCAGTTATTTGAGTTTACTAGCTTACAGCACAAAATTATTAATGCGGATGATGCAATAGGCCAAGCTTGGTTAGCGCAAATGCCTGATGCCATTAGCGTTGGCTTCCATAAGCCGATTGCTCATCAAGGCCGCTTTTTGCACATTCTTGATGCGCAATACTTGAATAATGGCATCCGGTTTACTTTTGTTTCTAGCTGGGGCGAAGGGCAAATCAGTGCACCACTTTACGCCAAATTTAATGTGTCTAATTTAGCTTGTGCTTTAGTGGCGTTGTTATGCCAAGGCTATGAATTATCTGAACTAGTGGCGCAGGCGCCGGAATTAGAGGCTGTCGATGGTCGTATGGCATATATTTCTGCGCCAAATAAACCTGCTTTTGTGGTGGATTACGCGCATACCCCTGATGCACTCGCACAAGCGCTACAAGGCTTAAAGCTACACTGCGAGAGCAAGCTTTGGTTGTTATTTGGCTGCGGCGGTGATCGCGACAAGGGCAAGAGACCAGAAATGGCTCAGGCTGCGCAAGCTTACGCCAATCAGGTTATCGTGGTGGATGACAACCCACGAACTGAAAGTCCTGCGGCTATTGTTGAAGATATTTTGACAGGCTTTACCACGACAGAAAATGTTCAAGTGATCCACGATCGTAAACAAGCTATTGCTTACGCGTTGGCCCATGCCGATGCAACAGATGTGATTTTAGTGGCAGGGAAAGGCCACGAAACGTACCAGATTATTGGTAACGAAACCTTATATTACAGTGATCGCGAAGCGATCGAATCCTTATTGGTGGGCGACTCATGTACTGTTTAACTCATTTCGCCCCTTATTTATTAGTAGGTAAAGCATGATCCGTTTAAATCTTGCTGAGATAGCTGCTGCGGTTGATGGGCAGCTAAATGGTGACAACTGCTCAATTAGCAATGTTACTACCGATACGCGAAATATTAGCGTAGGTGATTTATTTATTGCCTTGGTAGGCACTTCTTTTGACGGCCACGAGTTTGCCTCACAAGCTAAGGCGTTAGGCGCTGCGGCATTGCTTGTTGAACGTGAAGTGGATTGCGGTTTACCGCAGGTTATTGTGGCGGATACGCAGCATGCTTTAGGTGCCTTAGGCGCTTATGTGAAAGCGCAAGTGAATCCGAAGACCATCGCCATTACGGGCAGTAATGGTAAAACCACCACGAAAGAAATGGTAGCTGCTATTTTAGGCTGTGAAGGCCAAGTGCTGGCAACGGCAGGTAACTTTAACAATGAAATTGGGGTGCCATTAACCTTACTTCGTCTTACTCATGAACATCAGTTTGCTGTGATTGAATTAGGCGCGAATCACAAAGGTGAAATCGCCTACACCAGTTCATTGGTTCGCCCTCATGTCGCCTTGATTAATAATGTGATGCCGGCCCATATTGAAGGATTCGGTTCTATTCAAGGCGTGGCGCAAGCTAAAAGTGAAATTTTTTCTGGTTTACAAGAGCACGGCGTTGCCATTGTTAACGGCGACAGCGAATACCTTGGCTATTGGCAACAAAGAGTTAAAGATAAACCATTGAAGTGGTTTTCAACTCAAGATCAAAATGCACATGTATTTGCCACTAATATTCAGCTTGATCAGCAAGGCTTAGCATCCTTTATGTTGCATGCCCCGCAAGGCGAGCAGCAAATTAGCCTACCTGTGCCGGGCTTACATAACGTAGCCAATGCCCTTGCTGCAGCTAGTTTGTGTTTAGAGTTGGGCGTTAGTCTGGCCACCATCGCGACAGGTTTTGGTCATATGCAATGTGCCAAAGGCCGGCTAAATGTGTTGCAAGTACGCGATGGCTTAACTGTTATCGATGATACCTACAACGCTAATTTAGCCTCGGCTAAGGCGGCTATCGATTTACTTAGTATTTACCCTGGTAAGCAAATTTTTGTGGTTGGCGACATGGGAGAGCTAGGCGATGAAGCGCGTATCTATCATCAAGAGCTAGGTAAATATGCCCTAGCAAAAGGCATTACTGCGGTAGCCGCGGTAGGGGTTTTAAGCTTAAACACCGCTGAAGGTGCGGGCAGTATTGGCCATTATTTTTCCGAGAAGTCAGCCTTATATACTTGGTTAGACGCTCAGCTAAACGCTCAAGATCAAACCATTAGCATATTGGTGAAAGGTTCACGTAGTGCCCATATGGAAGAAGTCGTGGCATTTTTAAATCAAAGTCAGAAGGCACAAGCATGTTAGTTTGGTTGGCGGAGCAGTTAACTGCCCAATTTTCGTTTTTTAATGTTTTTTCATACCTGACTTTTCGTGCAGTGATGAGTGTATTAACGGCGCTAGTGGTGTCATTGTGGATGGGACCTAAATTGATTCGTCGATTGCAAATGATGCAAATTGGACAGGTTGTTCGTCACGATGGCCCTGAATCGCATTTTAGTAAACGTGGAACGCCTACCATGGGCGGGGTGTTAATTGTTGCGGCGATCGCCGTTTCCACCTTGCTTTGGGCTCGACTTGATAATAGCTACATTTGGGTGCTGCTTTTTGTGCTGTTTAGTTTTGCGGCTATCGGCTTTGTTGACGACTACCGTAAGGTAGTACACAAAAATACCGATGGATTAATTGCGCGTTGGAAGTATTTTTGGCTTTCTGCCGCGGCGATCTCGGTGGCAGCCTTTTTATATTTCACCGCGAATAGTGATGGTCAAACTCAGCTTGTTGTACCTTTTTTTAAAGAGGTAATGCCGCAGCTAGGCTTGTTTTTTATTATTTGGACTTACTTTGTTATTGTTGGCAGTAGTAATGCGGTCAACCTAACTGATGGCCTTGATGGCCTTGCTATTATGCCAACTGTTATGGTCGCGGCAGCGTTTGGTATTATTGCTTATCTTACCGGCAACGCGAATTTTTCTTCCTATTTATTTATTCCTCACATTCCGCAAGCGAGTGAGGTATTGGTTGTTTGTATGGCTATCGTGGGGGCAGGATTAGGCTTTTTATGGTTTAACACTTATCCCGCGCAAGTGTTTATGGGGGATGTTGGTTCGCTTTCCTTAGGTGCATTGCTTGGCACCATCGCGGTACTGGTGCGTCAAGAAATTCTTTTAGTGATCATGGGCGGGGTATTCGTCATGGAAACGCTGTCGGTGATTTTGCAAGTTGGCTCTTATAAACTGCGCCGCCAACGAATTTTCCGCATGGCGCCAATCCACCATCATTATGAGTTAAAAGGTTGGCCTGAGCCGCGTGTGATAGTGCGTTTTTGGATTATCACCTTAGTGTTGGTGTTAGTAGGCTTAGTAACGTTGAAGTTACGCTAATCAATAAAGGTTAACGGAAGTTGAATATGAAGCAGCAAAATGTAGTTATTTTAGGTCTAGGTATAACAGGATTGTCCTGTGTTCACTATTGCCTAAAACAAGGTATTTTGCCTGTTGTGATTGATACCCGTGCTCAGCCTCCTGGGCAAGATAAACTGCCTGATAATGTTACCCTTCATGCAGGAGAAATCCCGCAAAGTATTCTTAATCAAGCCGATTTAATTGTGGCAAGCCCAGGAATAGCGTTGGCCTCAGCAGCACTCAAAGAAGCAGCTGCGGCGGGCGTTGAAATCATCGGTGATATTGAGCTGTTTGCTCGCGCCGTGAAAGCGCCAGTTATCGCCATTACTGGCTCAAATGGTAAAAGTACCGTGACCAGCTTAGTGGGTGAAATGGCGTTGCAAGCCGGTGTAAAAGTGGGCGTTGGCGGTAACATTGGGGTGCCTGCGTTATCGTTGTTGGAGCAAGATTGCGACTTGTATGTGTTAGAGCTGTCTAGCTTTCAACTCGAAACTACTCATAGTTTGCAGCCTTGCATCGCTACGGTATTGAATGTGACCGAAGATCACATGGACCGTTATGATTCCTTTGATGCTTATCGCCAAGCTAAATTAACCATCTATCAAGGGGCGCAGCAAGTATTAATTAACCGTGATGACCCACTGACATTCCCGGAAAAAACATCAGCACAGTTAGTGTCTTTTGGTACCGATGCCGAGTCAGATTATGGTCTGCGCGCCACTGAGCGTGGACTTGGTTTGACTCATTGTGGTGAGGTATTGCTTTATGCTGATGAATTAGCTCTTTCAGGCCTTCATAACATCGCCAATGTGCTGGCGGCGTTGGCCCTTGTCGATGCTGCGGGTGTTGATCGTCAAGCCGCACTTCGCGCCGCGAAAACCTACACTGGATTGGCGCATCGCTGTGAATTTATTAAAGAGGTGAATGGCGTTCGTTGGATCAACGATTCGAAAGCCACTAATGTTGGAGCGACGTTAGCGGCCATTGATGGCTTAGCGCCAGTGATCCAAGGGAAGCTGCACTTGATTGCCGGTGGTGATGGTAAAGGCGGTGACTTTTCGCCGTTAAAAGAAGCTTTTGAACAACAAATTGCCAGTGTTGTTTGTTTTGGTCAAGACAAGCAGCAAATCGCCAGCTTGAACAGTAAATGTGCGGTGGTGGATGATTTAGCTGAGGCGGTGGCTTATTGCGCCAAAGTGGCACAGCCAGCAGATTGGGTATTGTTATCGCCAGCCTGTGCCAGTTTAGACATGTTTACTAACTACATGGCTCGCGGCGATGCCTTTCGCGCGTTGGTCGAGGAGTTGCCATGTCACTAAGCAGCTTTAAAAGCTGGCTTTTTCCAGCGACCACAAGCAGCTTATATGATCGCCAGTTGTTGGTGTTGGCGCTCAGTTTAATTGTGATTGGGATGATCATGGTGGCTTCGGCGTCGATCCCTGAAGGTATTGCAATCAATAACGACCCGATGATGTTTGTAAAACGCCATGCCATTTTTGCGTTTGCCGCCTTAGTGGTTGGCGCGTTGGTATTAATGCTGCCAGTGAGTTTTTGGCAAGAAAACAGTGGCCGGTTTTTGTTGCTGGCTATTGTGATGCTGATTGCGGTGTTGGTTATCGGTCGCAGTGTTAATGGGGCGGTGCGCTGGATTGGCGTCGGACCGATTAATATTCAGCCTGCTGAATTTGCTAAGTTTGCTTTGTTTGCCTACTTGGCAAGCTATTTGGCACGTCGTAAGCAAGAGGTACAAGAAACCCTAAAAGGCTTCTTCAAGCCTTTGATAGTGCTGTTTGTATTAGCTGTTTTATTACTATCACAGCCGGATTTTGGCTCGGTGGTGGTGATGATGGTAACCACTATCGGTTTATTGTTTTTGGCGGGCGCTAAGCTGGGTCAATTCATCGCGATTTTTATCACCGGGGTGTCAGCCGTGATCTTGTTGATCGTGCTTGAGCCTTACCGGATGCGCCGTGTCACCTCGTTTTTAGACCCTTGGCAAGATCCCTTTGGTAGTGGCTATCAATTAACACAATCTTTAATGGCATTTGGCCGCGGCGGCTGGTTTGGCCAAGGCTTAGGTAATTCAGTGCAAAAGCTTGAGTATTTACCTGAAGCTCATACCGACTTTGTATTTGCTATTTTAGCCGAGGAAATGGGCTTTATTGGCGTAGTTGTAGTGCTGAGCTTATTACTTTGGTTGGCGATTAAAGCGCTATTAATCGGCAAAAAAGCCTTACAGCACGATCAGCTTTACAGTGGCTATTTAGCCATGGCGATTGGCATTTGGTTTAGTTTTCAAACCGCAGTAAATATTGGCGCGGCAGCCGGTATTCTACCAACCAAAGGATTGACTTTACCTTTGGTCAGTTATGGGGGATCGAGTTTGTTAATGATGGCGCTGGCGGTAGCTATTTTGCTGCGCATTGATTATGAGTTTCGCCGTGATACTAGCCAAGCGCGAGAGGTAAAGCATGACAAATAAGTCTGGTAACAAAACCTTATTAGTGATGGCTGGAGGCACCGGAGGCCATGTGTTCCCTGGCATTGCGGTTGCCAAAGAGTTAGCGCAGCAAGGTTGGCGCATACACTGGCTGGGCACAGCCGACAGAATGGAAGCGCAATTGGTACCAAAACACGGTTACGACATCAGCTTTATCGACATTGCGGGCGTGCGTGGTAATGGGTTAAAGCGGTTAGTATTAGCGCCATTTAGAATTGTTAAATCTATCTTGCAAGCGCGTCAGGTATTAAAAGAACAGCAGCCAGATGTGGTGCTTGGCATGGGCGGATTTGCTAGTGGCCCAGGTGGCATTGCGGCTTGGCTGAGTGGTGTGCCCTTGGTACTTCATGAGCAAAATGCCGCGGCAGGAATGACTAATCGCATTTTAGCGAAGTTTGCCAAGCGGGTTTTAGCTGCGTTTGCCAATACGGTAAATTTACCTAAAGCAGAGCGAGTGGGCAACCCGGTGCGTCAAGAAGTGGTCGCCCTAGGCAAGCTGTCATTATCAGAGCCAAGCTTGCCGTTAAATCTGTTAGTGGTAGGTGGTAGCTTGGGGGCTAAAGTACTAAATGACACTTTGCCACAGGTTTTAGCCCATTTGGCTAATCCCTGTGTTCATATTCGCCATCAAACAGGGCGTGGTAACAGTGCGGCGGTGTTGCAAGCTTATGCTGAAACTAATTATCAGGCAGATGCAACAATACCAACAATTGAAGTGTCTGATTTTATAGATGATATGGCGCAGGCTTATGACTGGGCTGATTTAGTTATCTGCCGTGCTGGCGCGTTAACGGTTTCGGAGTTGGCGGTCGCCGGATTGCCCGCTATTTTTGTGCCTTTGCCCCATGCTGTTGACGATCATCAAACCAAAAATGCACTGAGCCTAGTAACCAGTGGTGCTGCTATTTTAATGCCACAAACTGAACTAACAGCAAACTCACTTGCTAACGAAATAAACAAATTGACCCAGCAGCCAAGGCAATTGCTTGAAATGGCAACTAAAGCACGTGAGCAAGGGATTGTGGATGCGACCTTGCGTGTTGCTGCAATATGTAATGAATTAACTGAGAAGAAGTAATGATTAACGTTGAACTAGATAAAATTAGAGCCATGATCCCTGAAATGCGCCGTGTCGAGCATATCCATTTTGTTGGCATTGGTGGTGCAGGCATGGGCGGCATCGCTGAGGTGTTATTGTATGAAGGTTACAAGATCACCGGCTCTGATATAGGTGAAAACCAAGTAGTGCAGCGTTTACGCGGATTGGGTGCAATCATTACCATTGGTCATGGTGCTGATAATATTGCCGGCGCTTCTGTGGTGGTGGTGTCTACTGCCATTGATAAGCAAAACCCAGAAATTATAGCCGCTCAAGAACTACGAATTCCGATTGTGCGCCGCGCCGAAATGTTGGCGGAATTGATGCGCTATCGCCATGGTGTTGCGATTGCGGGTACTCATGGCAAAACCACCACAACCAGCTTAATCGCCAGTATTTATGGTGAAGCTGAGCGAGATCCTACCTTTGTTATTGGGGGCTTGCTTAATAGTGCGGGCACTAACGCAAAATTAGGGGCTAGTCGTTACCTGATTGCAGAAGCTGATGAAAGCGATGCTTCATTTTTGCACCTGCAGCCAATGGTCTCTGTGGTGACCAATATCGAAGCTGACCACATGGATACTTACCAAGGTGATTTTGAGGTACTGAAAAATACCTTTATTGAATTTTTACATAATCTGCCATTTTATGGTGTGGCGGTATTATGTGTTGATGACGAAGTGGTGGAATCTTTACTGCCTCGTGTTGGCCGTCACTATGTTACTTACGGTTTTTCGGATGTAGCTGATGTACGTATTTCGGATTTTGTACAAACAGCAAGTGCCTGTCAGTTCAATGTTCATCGTAAAGATAAAGAGCCATTGGCCATTTCCTTGAACTTGCCGGGTCGTCACAATGCTCTAAATGCGGCAGCGGCGATTGCTGTGGCCAGCGAAGACAATATTGAAGATGATGCGATCCTTGCTGCTCTGGAAAAATTTGCTGGTATTGGCCGTCGCTTTGAGCATTATGGCGAGTTTGAAACGGGCAAAGGCAAAGTTATGCTGGTGGATGACTATGGTCATCATCCTAGTGAGGTATTGGCGACCATTAAAGCAGCAAAAGCGGGCTGGCCAGAGCGTCGTTTAGTGATGGCTTATCAGCCTCATCGCTTTACCCGTACACGTGACTTATATGAAGATTTTGCTAATGTGTTGTCGCAAGTTGATCAGTTAATCTTACTTGATGTTTATGCCGCGGGTGAGCAACCAATACCGGGTGCGGATAGTCGCGCTTTATGCAGAACCATACGACAACGTAGTGATAGAGAGCCCATTCATGTTCCCACGGTGCAAGAGTTGCCCGCGGTATTAGCTGATATTATGCAAGATGGCGATTTGGTATTGACGCAAGGAGCCGGCAATATTGGTGGTGCAGTAAAAGAATTAGCTGAATTTGAGTTAAATGTTGCAGCAATGAAACGCTCAGCAGTGTTAGATTAGCATCTGTTACTCATAGTTTGTTCAGATTTGAATGTTTTGTTGTGTTTTGACGCAGTAATTACATTGAACCCAGAATAATGCTCGATATAATGCAGCGTTTAACGGCTTTTTGAAGTAGAAACAAGGCGTAATTTTTGTTCATAACATCGGTAAAAGGGAAATGAGTGGCTGAACCTGTCGCTAAGCAAAAAAAGAGCCGTGCTGATGTGGCTAATGAATCTGATTCAGTGGTCATACATTCACAAAGTCGTGCTGCTTTTTTCGCTGGCTTATTGTTCTTTTTATTGGTACTTGCCGGGTTGTATTGGACAGGATTAACAGTGGCACACTGGTTGACAGACCAGAAAAGGTTGCCAATGAGTGAACTTATTGTGTTGGGCGATCGTCAATACGTGAGTGATGATGAGGTTCGCCAAGTATTATTGGCAATCCCTGAGTCGCAGAACTTTTTCACCTTAGATGTGGCGCAATTGCAAGAAAACTTAGAATCACTGCCTTGGGTCTATTCTGCGTCAATACGTAAGCGTTGGCCAGATAGATTAAAAGTGTTTTTACAAGAGCAAACAGTAAGTGCGTATTGGAATGAAGAGGATTTGCTGAATAACCAAGGTGAGGTCTTCAACGCACCACAAGATAAAATTACTGAGCAGTTGGTGTATTTATACGGGCCAAACCAAAGCTCGGTAGAAGTGTTAGAAGTATATAAACAGTTAGAAAGCTTGCTGATGCTGAATGGCTTTAATATTGAAGCCCTTGAACTGACCCATCGCTACGCATGGAATATACAACTTAAGCAAGGTATTGAGTTAAAACTTGGCCGTGAGCAAAGAGTAGATAGAGTACAACGATTTATTGATATTTATCCTTTACTGGATGCTGAAAAAGTAGCTTATGTCGATTTACGTTATGACACCGGCGTAGCAGTAGGATGGAAACCAAAAAGAGAGCCAGATGACCAAAGCAACGGATAAAAAATTAATAGTTGGCTTAGATATAGGTAGCACTAAAGTTGCCGCTCTGATCGGTGAGGTATTACCCGATGGAGAGTTAAATATTATTGGCATGGGAACCCACCAGTCTAAAGGTATGGACAAGGGGGGGGTCAATGATCTGGACTCGGTAGTCAAGTCGGTTGAACGCGCGCTGCGAGAAGCTGAGTTAATGGCTGATTGTCAGATATCTTCGGTCTATTTAGGTATTTCAGGTAAACATATTAGTTGTCAAAACGAAATTGGTATGGTGCCTATTTCTGATGAAGAAGTGACCCAAGATGATGTTGACAATGTGATCCACACCGCTAAATCGGTGCGGATCCGTGATGAGCACCGAATCTTACATGTGTTGGCGCAAGAGTTTGCCATTGACTATCAAGAGGGCATTAAAAACCCGGTGGGCTTATCCGGTGTGCGGATGCAAGCCAAGGTTCATTTGATCACGTGTCATAACGACATGGCAAAAAATATTGTTAAAGCGGTTGAACGATGTGATTTAAAAGTTGACCAACTTATTTTTTCTGCTTTGGCTTCAAGCTATGCCGTGTTAACAGAAGACGAAAAAGAACTGGGTGTGTGCGTGGTCGATATTGGCGGCGGCACCATGGATTTAGCGGTATTCACTGGCGGCGCTCTGCGCCATACTGCGGTGATCCCTTATGCTGGCCATGCAGTGACTAGCGATATTGCTTATGCCTTTGGCACACCGCCATCCGATGCGGAAGTCGTAAAAGTGAAATATGGCTGTGCGATGGGCTCATTAGTCAGTCGTGAAGACACCATTGAAGTGCCAAGTGTTGGTGGCAGGCCAGCGCGTAGCCTACAACGACAAACGCTGGCCGAGGTGATTGAACCTCGCTATAGCGAATTATTAGGTTTAGTAAAGCAAGAGCTTGATAAGCTACAAGAAAAGTTAAAAAAGCAAGGGGTTAAACACCAGCTTGCTGCAGGCGTTGTACTTACAGGAGGTGCGGCGCAAATTGAGGGCTTAGTTGAGAGTGCGGAAGTGACTTTTCAATCTCAGGTTCGTGTAGGCAAGCCACTCAATGTTAAAGGGTTAACTGAGTATGTAGACTCACCAGTTTTTTCAACCGTGGTTGGATTACTGCAGTATCAAAAGGCAAACCAGATCACCACTTGGCAAGAGAAAGAGCAGAGCCAAGGGGTTGGTTCATTCGTTAAGCGAGTGCATAGTTGGTTTAAAGGCGAATTTTAAATTTTTTGCGAACAGGCAAAGGTAAACGGAGAGAGAGTTATGTTTGAAATAATGGACAGTCATGCAGACGAAGCTGTCATCAAGGTCGTTGGTGTAGGTGGCGGCGGCGGCAACGCTGTTGAACATATGTTGACTCAAAACATTGAAGGTGTTGAGTTTATTTCGGTGAATACCGATGCGCAGGCACTGCGTAATTCAAATGCAGGGACCACATTACAAATTGGCTCTGGTATCACTAAAGGTTTAGGTGCTGGCGCGAATCCAGAAGTGGGACGTGAAGCAGCACTAGAAGATCGTGAAGCCATTAAAGAATTACTTGAAGGGTCTGATATGATCTTTATTGCTGCCGGTATGGGCGGCGGTACGGGTACAGGCGCCGCGCCAGTTGTAGCAAGCATTGCTAAAGAGTTGGGTATCTTGACCGTAGCAGTGGTGACTAAGCCATTCGCTTTTGAAGGTAAAAAGCGCTTAAGTTATGCCGAGCAAGGAATTGAACAATTAGCGACGGAAGTGGATTCGTTAATCACTATTCCAAATGATAAGCTGTTAAAAGTACTCGGGCGTGGTATCAGCCTATTGGACGCATTCAAAGCAGCTAACAATGTTTTATTTGGCGCAGTTCAAGGCATTGCCGAGCTAATTACTCGCACAGGTTTGATCAACGTGGATTTTGCCGACGTACGCACCGTAATGAAAGAAATGGGTACGGCCATGATGGGTACCGGTGTTGCTCGTGGCGATGATCGTGCTGAAGAAGCGGCAGATGCAGCGATTTCTAGTCCACTGCTCGAAGATGTCGATCTAGCGGGGGCGCGCGGTATTCTGGTCAACATCACAGCTGGTTTTGATATCACCATTGAAGAGTTCGAAACGGTTGGTAATGCAGTACGTACTTTTGCATCTGAAAATGCCACAGTGGTTGTCGGTGCTGTTATCGACCCAGAAATGTCTGATGAACTACGAGTAACGGTTGTTGCAACAGGTATTGGCGGTGAGCGTAAGCCAGATATCACATTAGTTAACCCTAAGCCTGTGGTACGTGAAACAGCAGTTAATGCGCCAATTATTAATGAATCGTCTGCGGCGGTACAGCAACAAGCTGTTGCGAAACCAGCTGAAGAGCCCAAGGCGAAACCAGCAGCAGAAGCCAAATCGGACATTGACTATTTAGATATTCCTGCTTTTTTAAGAAAGCAAGCAGACTAAATAATCATCATATTTGGAAATTCTGTGACATGTGTTAACATGTTGCGTAATAACGCGTGAAATACAGTCTATTATCTAGTATGGCCCCTATAAAAGTAGGCGTTTGCCTATATATCGGATACTGGGTAATGACGCTATTATTTATACGACTGTGTTGAAAAACGGAAGACTCAATGATTAAACAAAGAACATTAAAACAAAGCGTACAAGCAACCGGTATTGGCCTGCATTCGGGTAATAAAGTCACGATGACTTTGCGTCCCGCTCCAGCTAATACAGGTATTGTTTATCGTCGGGTCGATTTAGATCCTGTGGTAAGCATTAAGGCTACCGCGCAGGCAGTGCAAGAGAGCATGCTGTGTACTTGTTTAGTGAACGAGTCTGGCGAAAAAATTTCAACAGTTGAGCATTTAAGTGCTGCTTTAGCGGGCTTAGGTATCGATAATATTGTGATTGACGTGGATGCACCAGAAATTCCAATTATGGATGGTAGTGCCAGTCCTTTTGTGTTTTTGCTTCAGTCTGCTGGTATAGAAGAGCTTAACGTCGCGAAGAAATTTATCCGCATTAAAAAGCCTGTTCGCGTAGAGGATGGGGATAAATGGGCGGAGCTAAACCCGACTAATAAGGGTTTCCGTTTAGATTTCGCGATTGATTTTGCTCACCCGGTAATTGAAGGGCAAAACCAACACATTGTTAGTGAGTTTTCTGGTCCTTGGTTTTTAAAGCAAATCAGCCGCGCACGTACCTTTGGGTTTATGCGTGATGTTGAGTATTTGCAGTCTAACAACTTGGCTTTAGGTGCGAGTTTAGACAATGCGATTGGTTTAGACGATTACCGTGTGTTAAACGAAGACGGTCTGCGTTATGAAGACGAGTTTGTAAAACACAAAGTATTGGACGCTATTGGTGACTTATACTTAGGTGGCTACACTATTTTAGGTGAGTTAAAAGCCTACAAAACCGGACACGCACTAAACAATAAATTGTTATGTGCGCTGTTAGCAGACCAAACTGCGTGGGAAATGGTGAGCTTTGAGCAAGAAGCAGAAGAGGCGGTCACTTACCTATCGCCAGCGTTTGCTTAACAAATAGTTTAGCTAAAACTATTTGTAACTAATAAACTGCGTTTGATTTAATTAGGCTAATAGTCTTAGGCTAATTATCGTTATCTGTACTGGCTCGTCTCTCTGTAGCCAGTGCAGCTAATCTTTCTAGCTTTTCCTTCAGTTTCCCCGATGCGTGTTCAGCAGCGCTCAAAATATAGCCCGCTGAAGTTTCAGAGATCCTCCTAGGGTTAGCTTTAAATTGAACGGGTTCATTGACCTTTACGGTTACTTTTTTGGCTAGTTCAGGATTGATTTTAGCTTCAATGCTAACCAATGCGGGAATACTTTGACGTAGGTCGGATAGAATATCGCTGCGCTTTTGATTGAATTTGGTTAACCAAACTGCGCTGGAAACGGCGAGGAATAAGGTTCCAGTTCTAAAATTTGCGATCTTGCAATGTTTAATCTGGTGTTGTTCCAACACACTTTGTAGTACCCTGTCGAGCGCTGATAATTGATCGGCTCGCTCTTTCAATTTTTTGAAATTAGAGTCAGAAGCCAATTTGGTAAGTGGACAAGGATGATTTTTACGCATCTTATTTAAGATCTAATCGAGTAGTATAACCATGAGTGTAACAGTTATTTACGCCGGTCAGAAACATCGGCACAGCATAGTGATAAAGCTCAAATGGATTTGGTTTTTATTAGTGCTATTTGCCTTTGTCACCGCAATGGTCGGACATCGCCTCTACGACGGCTATTCTGCCACACTAATGCAATATAAAATTGCCAGTATTACAGGCAATCTAAGCAAAAAAAACGAGCAACTAACCCGCTTAAAACAAGAATCTGATCAGCAGTTAATTATGTTGGCGACGAAAGTAGGTGAGCTACAAGCACAAGTTAGTCGCTTGAATGCATTGGGCGGCCGCTTAGCTGAGCAAGCAGAATTGGAAGACGGCGAATTTGATTTTTCTCAGCCTATGCCGATGGGTGGCCCTATTTCAGATAATGATCTCGTACTCAGCGTAGATCTAAAAACACTGACTCAGCAGATTGAAGAAGTGGCTTTTGAAATAAAAACTAACGAAGAACAGATGCAATTACTTGAATCTGTGTTAATGAATCACCATATCTCTGATGACAGCTTCATTTTTGGTATGCCAGTTAAAGGTAAAGGCTATGTCACTTCGTTATTCGGTGTTCGCAGTGACCCATTTACTGGACGTGCGCGCTACCACAAAGGTGTCGACATTGCTGGGCGTAATGGCATGCCTATCACCGCCACGGCGGCGGGTATTGTTAGCTGGGCTGGAACTAAAACGGGTTATGGTAAATTAGTTGAGATAAATCATGGCGATGGATTTGTTACTCGTTATGCTCATGCTAAAGCCGTTAACGTAGCTGAGGGCGATGTCGTTACCCGCGGTCAAACCATTGCATTAATGGGAACAACGGGGCGTTCAACGGGGCCCCATGTGCACTACGAAGTCCTAAAAGATGGCGTACAGGTTAATCCGCGTAAATATATTTACCGAAAAGCCGGTTAGACCAAGCACAAATTAGAAAATAACTTTCTTGCCAAGGATTGAGCAAGCTTTAATGATTAAAACGCGAGAGTTGATAGATGTTTAACAAAATAATAACCAAAATCATCGGCAGTAGAAACGACCGACTTCTGAAAAAATTAAGTAAAGTTGTTAAACAGATCAATGATCTAGAAGAACAATTTCAAGCCCTTAGTGATACAGAGCTACGTGCTAAGACGCAAGAGTTTAAAGATGCTTTCCAGCAAGGTAAAACCTTGGATGAGTTGCTACCAGAAGCTTTTGCCGTCGTTCGAGAAGGTTCAAAGCGTGTATTTGGTATGCGTCATTTTGACGTGCAGTTACTGGGTGGCATGATTTTACATGACAACAAAATTGCTGAAATGCGTACCGGTGAAGGTAAAACATTAACCGCTACCTTACCCGCATACTTAAACGCTATTACCGGTAAGGGCGTACACGTTATTACCGTGAACGACTACCTAGCCAAGCGTGATGCTGAGTGGAACCGACGTTTATTTGAATTTTTAGGCCTGTCGGTTGGCATTAACTTGTCGGGTATGACGCCAGATGAAAAGCGTGCCGCTTATGCCGCCGATATCACTTATGGTACCAATAACGAATTTGGTTTTGATTACTTACGCGACAACATGGCGTTTGAGCCTGCTGCCCGTACCCAGCGTGAACTTTACTACGCGGTTGTGGATGAAGTGGATTCAATTTTAATTGATGAAGCACGAACGCCATTGATTATTTCTGGTCCAACAGAAGGCAACCAAGAGCTTTATCAGCAACTTGATAAAGTTATTCCGCTGCTAGAGCAACAAGAGAAAGAAGATACTGAAGATTACGTCGGTGAAGGTGATTACACCGTTGATGAAAAGAGTAAGCAAGCCTTCTTAACCGAGCGTGGTCAGATTAAAGTAGAAGAAATTTTGCAAGAGCGCGGAATCTTAGAAGACGGCGCGTCGTTATTTGCCGCTTCCAGCATTTCAGTATTGCATCATGTTAATGCAGCGCTGCGTGCTCACACATTATTTGAAAAAGACGTTGACTACATTGTTAGCCCAGACAATGAAATTGTTATTGTTGATGAGCACACTGGGCGTACTATGCCCGGTCGCCGTTGGTCTGAAGGCTTACACCAAGCTGTTGAAGCCAAAGAAGGCGTTAAAATTCAAAACGAAAACCAAACGCTGGCATCTATCACTTTCCAGAACTACTTCCGTCTATATGAAAAACTAGCGGGTATGACAGGTACGGCAGATACAGAAGCATTTGAATTTCAAAGCATCTATGGCTTAGAAACTGTAGTGACGCCAACCAACAAACCGATGATCCGTAAAGACATGGGTGACTTAGTTTACTTAACTACGATGGAGAAGTACGAAGCCATCATCGTTGATATCAAAGAGTGTGTAGCGCGTAAGCAACCAGTGCTGGTTGGTACGGTATCGATCGAAAGCTCAGAAATTTTATCTAAGCTACTGACAAAAGCCAAAATTAAACACCAAGTATTGAACGCTAAGTTTCACGAAAAAGAAGCGGAAATTGTTGCTCAAGCGGGTACGCCTGGTGCAGTCACTATTGCAACTAATATGGCTGGCCGTGGTACCGACATCGTACTTGGTGGTAACTTGCAAGTACGTTTAACTGACGCTGAAGAACAAGGCGCAACGCCAGCACAGCTAGAAGATATTAAAGCGGATTGGCAAAAAGTACATGATGCGGTATTGGAAGCCGGAGGTTTACATATTATTGGTACTGAGCGACATGAATCTCGTCGTATCGATAACCAGTTACGTGGCCGTTCTGGTCGTCAAGGTGATCCTGGTTCAACGCGTTTCTACTTGTCGATGGAAGATCCATTAATGCGCATTTTTGCCTCGGATAAAGTTTCAGGCATGATGAAAAAGCTGGGTATGGAAGAAGGCGAAGCGATTGAACATCCTTGGGTTTCTCGCGCCATTGAAAATGCGCAGCGCAAAGTTGAAGGCCGTAACTTTGATATGCGTAAATCACTGCTTGAATATGATGATGTTGCCAATGACCAACGTAAGGTCATTTACGAGCAACGTAATGAACTCATGGACAGTGGTGATATTTCAGAAACCATTGAGGTGGTTTGGGGTGATGTAATTAGCAGCACTATTGATCAATATATTCCACCACAGTCACTAGAAGAAATGTGGCAAATTGCAGATTTAGAAGCCCGCTTGAAGAGTGACTTTGCACTCGATCTACCATTACAAGAATGGTTAGATAAAGACGATAAGCTTGACGAAGAGAAGTTGCGTGAGCAAATTCTCGATCAATCTCGCCTTGCTTACAAAGCTAAACAAGAAGTGGTTGGTCTTGAAGTTATTCAAAACTTTGAAAAAGCGGTAATGCTACAAACCCTAGATGGTTTGTGGAAAGAGCATTTATCAGCAATGGATCATCTACGTCAAGGTATCCACTTACGTGGTTATGCGCAAAAGAATCCAAAGCAAGAGTACAAGCGCGAGTCGTTTGAGCTATTTACAGAGATGCTAGAAAACCTCAAACATGATGTAGTGGCGATCCTAGCGAAGGTGCAAGTGCAAACTCAGAACGACGTTAATGCAGTAGAAGAGCAACGTCGTCGTGAAGCACAAGCACAGCAACAAGCTTACCAACATGAAAGCGCGCACAGCCAATTAGCCGACGCCGTTGCAGAAGAGCAAAGCGAAAGCGCAGAGACATTCGTGCGTGAAGAGCCAAAAGTAGGCCGTAATGAACCTTGCCCATGTGGTTCAGGTAAAAAGTACAAGCAATGCCACGGTAAATTAAGTTAAGCGCTCTAGCTGCTAAGATCGCAGAATGACTTCTGCTCCTACAGGGTGAGATACCTCTTTCGTAGGAGCAGAATTTATTCTGCGATACATTCTATGAAATATTCACAGATACAGATGCGAACATTGCAACACCATCATCGCAGAATGACTTCTGCTGCTACATTCCCCTAAAGGCTATTATGAAACGTATCCATGTCGCCGCTGGCATCATTATTAATCCCGAGCAACAAGTTTTAATTAGTCGTCGCCTTGACCATCAACATCAAGGTGGCAAATGGGAGTTTCCCGGTGGCAAGGTAGAAGCTAACGAAACCCCCGAGCAAGCATTGATCCGTGAGCTGCAAGAAGAAGTAAATATTCTCGTCAACAGCGCTCGTTTGTTTGACTCCATTAGTTTTGATTATCCTGACAAGCAAGTACTATTGGACTTTATGATTAGCACTGATTTTAGTGGTGAGGCGCAAGGCCTTGAAGGTCAAGAAGTGCGTTGGGTAGCGAAAGCTGATTTGTCAAATTACACCTTCCCTGATGCCAATCAACCGATTGTCGATAAACTGTTAGCGGATTAGTAGCGTGTTTATTTTAGGCCTCACTGGTGGCATTGGCTCGGGTAAATCAGCCGCTAGTGGTGTTTTCAAAACATTGGGGGTACCGGTAGTCGATGCTGATGTTGTTGCTCGCGAAGTGGTAATGCCGACTTCAGGTAGCGGCGCACTCGCACAGATTACAATGCACTTTGACCAAGATATTTTATTACCTGACGGCCAACTTGATCGGGTTAAATTACGTAAAAAAATTTTTGCTGATGCCACAGAAAAGCAATGGCTCAATAATCTATTGCATCCGTTAATTCGCCAATCTCTGCTGTCGCAACTGCACTCTTGCCAAGGTGACTATGCCATTTTAGAAGCGCCGTTACTGATTGAAAATGACTTGCTCAGTTATATTGATAAGCTGGTTGTCGTTGATGTGCCAGAGGATATTCAGCTAAAGCGAGCAATGGTCAGAGACCATAACTCGAAAGCGCAAATAGAATCAATTATGGCGGCGCAAGTGTCCAGAGCTCAGCGCCTAAAAGTCGCAGATTACGTATTAGATAATTCCGCTGACCTTAATGCGCTGGCGCAGCAGGTTAAAGCCTTACATCAAGTGATACTGTCACAAGCATGAACTGAAATTAATCCACATAACACTCAACATTTTGTCACTTAAGCGCTAAACTTTGATTTTTCCAACAGCTTGAGGATTTTTGTACCTGAATGGTCATTTTCGAACATCCACTTAACGAGAAAAGCAGAAGCTATTTACGCCTAGAGTATATCTTCGGTCAAATAGCTAAGAGTCGACATTTAACTGCGTCCAGCGATCCAGAAGCATTCTTCAAAGGCATTCTCGATTTACATGAGTTGATGGAGCGCTGCGAAATTCGCGGTGACTTAACGAAAGATCTCGAGAAGCACCTAGAGTCTGTTAACCACTGGGCCACTATTCCCGGTGTTGATTTAAACCGTATTCACCTGCTGCAAGAGCAATTGAGTAAATTTATTTACCAACTGCCAAGGCTGAGTCGCATCACCCAAACCTTAAAAGAAGATCGCTTTTTGTCCGCGGTGAGGCAGCGTTTTTCAATTCCTGGTGGTTTATGCAGCTTCGATTTACCTCAGTTGTATTTTTGGCTTAACTTATCGGAAGAGGAAAAAGCGGCAGACTGTAAGCGCTGGCTTGCCGACTTCCAGCCCCTCATTGGCGCCTTACAGCTTAATCTGAAGCTGAGCCGCGATAGTAGTCATTTTAATAATGAAGTGGCTAAGAATGGTTTCTATCAAGATAACGCGGATAATGCTGATATGATCCGTATTAAAATATCGCCGATGTTAGGTTTTTATCCCACCGTAAGTGGTCATAAAAGCCGCTTCGCCATTCGTTTTTTACCCCATGGCGATGAACAAGCCCAAGATATCCCCTTCCAAATTGCGAGTTGTTAGTTATGTCGATCACCAAAGTAAACTGTCCCACCTGCCAAGCGGAAGTTATTTGGCAACCTGAATCTGAATTTCGCCCATTTTGCAGTGAACGTTGTAAATTGATTGATTTAGGCGAGTGGGCCGATGAAGAAAAACGCATTGCCGGCGAGCCAGCATTTGTGCCAGAAAAGCAAGATCTTGATGATTATTGATTAATCCGACAATCGCTAGCAGCAGTCATGCTGCGATTGAGCATAATCTGTTGCGATGTATTTGATGAATATCTTTAATCCATCGCAGAATAAATTCTGCTCTTACGAGTCTTTATGCAGGCCGCGTAGGAGCAGCATTTATGCTGCAATATAGATAAAACCTACAAAATCACCGAAAAATACAATTCAATTAATTCTTGGCCATAAACCAAATACAACCAACCCGCACCCGCTAAATAGGGGCCAAACGGAATTTGTTGACCACGGCCATTTTTCGCTAGCACCATCAAGGCAATGCCTGCAACCGCGCCAACAAAAGACGATAGCAAGATAATCACCGGCAACGACACCCAGCCAAACCAAGCGCCTAAGGCGGCGAGTAACTTAAAGTCTCCATAACCCATACCGTCCTTGTCAGTTAGCAGCTTAAACGCCCAGTAAATACTCCACAGGCTTAAATAACCCGCCGCCGCGCCTAGCACCGCACTTTGTAAATCGGTAAAGGTGCCAAAACAGTTCGCCAGCAAACCAAGCCACAATAACGGCAAGGTCAGTTGGTCTGGCAATAACATGGTATCAAAGTCGATAAAGGTCATTGCCACAAGAAACCAAGTTAAAGTAAGGGCTAACATTAGCGGCCAACCAAAGGGCACAACAAAGGCGACTGCGATAGACATCAAACCCGTTAATAGCTCAACACCTGGGTAGCGCGCTGAGATGGGGGTTGAACACTCACTGCACTTGCCCTTAAGCATTAACCAGCTGATAACGGGGATATTTTCTAACGCGGTGATTTGGTGATTACAGTTAGGACAAGCCGAGCGTGGGACAACTAAATTATAACGGGGAGATACCTCGTCTTCTTTAGGCGGAGACTTAAGCTCATCAGTGAGTAAAACTCGGCATTCCGACTGCCAACCTTTTTGCATCATTATAGGCAAGCGATGGATAACCACATTTAAAAATGAGCCAACCATTAAACCAAGCACCCCAGCAAAAACAATAATGGAGGCGGGGTAGGCCTCCATTTGTAAAATGACATCTTGCATTACTGCTGTTTATCCTAAAGAGAACAGAATCAAATTAGCCCACTACTGAGCCTAAGCTAAAGATAGGTAAGTACATGGCAATAACAAGGCCGCCGACTACTACGCCCAGTACTACCATGATCATCGGCTCGATTAAACTGGTTAATGCATCAACTGCATCATCCACTTCGCGTTCATAAATATCGGCTACTTTGGTTAGCATGCCATCTAAATCGCCCGATTCTTCACCGATCATAATCATTTGCGTCACCATATCGGGAAAGATACCAGTGGTTCGCATCGCCACATGCATCTGCATCCCCGCTATGACTTCGTTACGTATGTTTAAAATGGCACTGCGGTAAACATAGTTGCCCGATGCGCCCGCGGCAGACTGAAGAGCGTCTATCAGCGGAATACCGGCGGCAAAAGTGGTGGATAAGGTACGAGCGAAACGCGCCATCGCGCCTTTGTGTAAAATAGTGCTGATTACCGGGATTTTTAGAATAAACTTATCGGTATTATCTCTTACATTCTGAGAGTTTAAATGTGCTTTTTTAAAGGTGAAAACAGCGATAGCGATGCTAAAGAATACGATATACCAGTAACTTTGTAGTAGGTGAGATATGCCAATAACAAACTGGGTAAATGCCGGTAACTCAGCGCCAAAACCATTAAAAATATCTTCAAATTGTGGGATTACAAATAGTAATAAAATCACTGTTACCGTGATAGCAACAAGCACCACCATGGCAGGATAAAACATGGCTTTTTTTATTTTGGATTTAAGGGCTTCTGCTTTTTCTTTATAAATAGCAATCCGATCGAATAGTGACTCTAATGCGCCTGATTGTTCACCAGCTTGCACTAAGTCGCAGTATAGATCATCAAAATATTTAGGGTGTTTTTTCAACGCATCAGAGAGCGGCGTTCCAGTTTCTACTTCACTTGCAACCGTGCCAATTAAATCGCGGATAGCGCCTTTTTCGTTGCTCTTGCCGATCATTTGCAGGCTTTGTACTAGTGGTACACCAGCTGTTAACATGGTTGCTATTTGCCTTGAAATAATAGCAATGTCCATTGGCTTAACTGTGTTGCCTAATTTATCAAAGATGGACTCGGTCTTTTTGGCTATTTTGGTTATGTTTACGCCCTGACGGCGCATTTCAGCTTTAAGTTGTGCGGCAGATTCAGACTGCATTTCACCAGAAACTTTTTTGCCTTTACGGTTTACGCCGCTCCATTTAAAGGTATAGATTTTAGGGGCGCTTTTGGCTTTTGCTACTGCCATCATAATTCCTTTAAAATTGATTAATTGTTAGTCGTTAGTGACGCGGGTGACTTCAGACAGGCTGGTGACGCCTTCTACCGCTTTAATTAGGGCTGATTGACGTAAGGTGTGCATGCCTTCTTTTTGCGCTATATCATTCAGTACCATGGCATTGGCATTATCTAATATAGCGCGACTAATGGCTTCTGACATCACCATCACTTCGTAAATACCGACCCGGCCTTTATAGCCATCGGTACATTTATCACAACCGACCGCTTTATAAGTGGTAATACCTTTCGCCACTTGGGCTTGAGTGTAACCTAGAGCTAATAGTTCTTGCTGAGGTATTTGCTCAGGGGTTTTACAATGCTCACATAAACGGCGCGCTAGACGCTGCGCCATAATCAAGGTCACCGATGAAGCGACGTTAAAGGCAGGTACGCCCATATTAAGTAAACGCGTTAAAGTCTCTGAAGCTGAGTTGGTATGTAGCGTTGATAGTACTAAGTGACCGGTTTGCGCTGCTTTAATGCCGATTTCGGCGGTTTCTAAATCGCGGATTTCGCCGACCATTACGATATCAGGGTCTTGACGCAGGAATGAACGCAGCGCGCTGGCAAAAGTTAAGCCCGCTTTTGGGTTCACTTGTACTTGGTTAATGCCTTCCAAGTTAATTTCAACCGGGTCTTCCGCAGTAGAAATATTGCGCTCTGGGGTATTAAGAATATTTAAGCCTGTATACAGAGAGACGGTTTTACCTGAGCCAGTCGGCCCAGTAATCAAAATCATCCCTTGTGGTTTAGCAATGGCGTCTAAATACTGCTTCTTTTGTTTATCACTATAACCCAGCGCATGGATATTTAGTTTCGCTGCTGAGCTATCAAGAATACGCATTACGATTTTCTCGCCCCACATGGTGGGTAAGGTCGAAACACGTAAATCCATGGATTTGTTTTTAGATAACCTTAATTTAATCCGGCCATCTTGCGGAATACGGCGTTCGGCAATATCCAGTTTAGACATGACTTTTAGCCGGGCTGAAAAACGATTGGCCAAGTTAATCGGCGGTGTCGCCACTTCAGCTAAAATGCCATCAATACGCAGGCGTACCCGGTACTTTTTTTCGTAAGGCTCAAAATGAATATCTGATGCGCCTTTACGAATCGCATCGGAAAGAATTTTATTGATATACTTGACGATCGGCGCATCATCATCTCCGATGTTTTGAGCTTCATCTAGACGAGACTCAGCATCATCAACTTCAAGATCGCCTATTTCAGACTCGTCTAAGTCGCCAAGTGCAGAAGTGTCATCTTCAGTGAGTTTCTCGATAGCTCGTTGCAGCTTATCTTCTTCTACCAGTAAGGCTTCGGTATGCATAGCAAAGCTAAAACCGAAGTCTTCCAGTGCACCCACGTTAGTGGGGTCCGACATAGCGATGTAAAGAGTGTGGCCTTGGGTATAAATCGGCAGCGCATGATGCTTTTCGATTAGTTTTTCATTAACAAACTTATCGGGAATATCGTCTAATTGAAAAGAATCAAGATCGAGTAGTGGAATGCCGTATTCAGCCTCACAAAAATCCGCTAATTCTTTAGAGCTTATAATCTTATTAAGCACTAAATAAGTCACTAGTGGTTGTTTTTCGGCTTTAGCATTAACTAATATAGATTGGGCTTTTTCCTTGGGGAAAAAGCCACGAGTGGCTAAATTGCTGATTAAGCCACTCGTGGATGCGTTTATTGACATGCTAACTCTAGATTAGAATGTTGGACAGAAATCAGTGTAGTCTGTAGAACCTGTTGAACAGTCGGCAGCCCATAGCATTGAACCGTTCGGTTGTACTTGTCCTGTTAGTACGTAGATAGCACCAGTATCTAAACTACCAAGAGCAGTATTGCCACCAGCAGATGTTACTGTAATTGTAACTGCATCAGCACCAGCGCCAGCTGCTGTTGCTACACCCAATATGTTACCTGCAGCAGCAACATCATCAGGAATACCTACTGAACCGTTAATACAGTTGGTATTTAAGTTTGTAGTGTTGGCGTTGGTTTGTGCACACACTTCAACAGCACTTTTAGCACCGCCAGCAGCAGTTACAAATTTTGAAAATTGCGCTCGGTTTGTGTATTGCTGGTAAGCAGGCAATGCAATCGCAGCCAAAATACCGATGATCGCTACTACGATCAATAGTTCAATTAGGGTAAAACCCTGTTGTGCTTTGTTCATTTGCTTGTTCATAAAGGTTGTCCTTCACTTACGGTTTTTATTAGGGATAAGGGTAGGTAACAGAAGTTTATTTAAGGCTTCATTACCTGTGGTGTAACATCTCAAGAAACTTGATCTGACACAAGTTAGCTAGATCATGTTTTCACATATTTACTTTAGAACACAGTGGTGTGTTTCACACTTTATACAGATAAACTGGCCAGAGATTCGTTTAACTCTGTAATGGTTATCACAACACTATACGGTTTGCTCTATGTGTTAAGCAGCGAAATTGACAGATTAACGCCGCAGCAATTATGTAAATAATCGTAACTAACGCGGCGATTCTAATGAACCTCTCACCTTTTTATCAAGTTATTTCGTATGCTTTTAGCAAAATTGAGACGTGACTCAGTAAAACCTAAGTCTTGATATTTAAGAGAAAAGTATTATTGCTGTCGATTGCTATAGGGATTAACGCCGTATTTATCTAAGGTTGATTTTGCAAGTTACTTGGTGTTTCGCGGTTTAAATCAGAGATCAAACCGCCCCGAAAGCTGTGTCGCGCTATTTTTCATGGTCGCACCGATCGTAGGAGATGAGCTTGTTAAGCAAATATCACAAATTCCCTGAGCAAGCTTAGAACCTACAAAAAACACTACTTCGGGCAATCCACAAAGTCTTATCCAACAAAGCGCATTGATAAATCCACTGCTTGTACATGCTTAGTCAATGCACCGACCGATATAAAATCTACGCCGGTTTCAGCGAAGGTGGCGATGGTGGTTAAATCCACATTACCAGATACTTCCAATTTTGTTGTGCCATGGTTATTGGCAACGGCTTGCTCCATCATCGGCACGGTGAAGTTATCTAGCATCACTACATCGGCCTTGGCAGCCAATGCTTGGGCAAGTTCTTCGAGGCTTTCCACTTCAACTTCTACTTTTAAACCCGGCTTTAGAGTGCGTGCTTGGTTAATGGCCTCTGCAATGCCGCCACAGGCTAGAATATGGTTTTCTTTAATTAGGTAAGCGTCATACAAACCAATGCGGTGATTGTTACCGCCGCCGCAAGTCACCGCATACTTAGATGCGTTGCGCAGACCCGGTAAGGTTTTACGCGTGTCCAACAGCTTACATTGGGTATGGGCAATTTTACTGGTATATTCATGGGTCGCGGTGGCAATACCTGATAAAGTTTGAATGAAGTTTAATGCACTGCGCTCGCCAGTTAACAAGGTGCGAGCCGGGCCAGATAAATGGCAAAGCACTTGATTTGGCGTAACGAGGTCGCCGTCTTTAACTTGCCAATCAATGGTGACGCTGTTGCCAAGTTGTTTAAATACTTCATCGGCCCAGGCTTGGCCACAAAACACCGCTTGCTCGCGGCTGATAATGGTCGCCTTAGCTTGGGTCTCAGCAGCAATTAAGTTCGCGGTAATATCGCCGACATCAGCGCTTAGGCCGTTTAAATCTTCAGTGAGGGCGAGGGTGACGCTTTGGGCGATTTCTTGCTGGTTCATGCTATGTCCTGTCGGGCGGATAAAGTTAATTAAAGCTGATGATCAGCTCGTTACCTTGTTGTACTAACTTAAACTGGCGCAGTACATTCATACCTAGCAGCACAGTGTCGTCGTCCATATAAGGGTTTATTTGCGCGCGGAGATCGTACAATGTTAGCGACCCTAAGCTCAAGCTTTTAATCTCGGTTGAATAGACGGAAATAATGCCATTAGCGGTGCTGACTTGGCTGGCGTAGCCGCGTGTTAAACCCACTTGATCGGCAATATGCTGTGGCAATACGGTTGAGGTCGCGCCTGTATCGAGCATAAAGGTCACCTTTTGCCCGTCAATCAGGCCATCAACCACGTAATGGCCTTGGCGATTCTGCACTAAGGTAATGCTGCCTTGTTGGGTTTGATTATTTAGCTGGCCGTTAGGATTATATTCGCGGGCTATTTTGCCATCAAAATATTGATAACTCAGGCCACCTAAGCACAGCCAAGCAATTACCCACATCCATTTACTTACTTTTTTTGGTGCATTGTGTTCCGGCAATTCCATGACTTCCTCATCTATTCTTTTCGGCTTATTTACACCCAATCAACCTAGAGGTGCTTGACACATGCATCTTCAAGGTGATTGGGTATATAACCCAGCTAAATCTAATACGGGTTAATTGCTACTCTTACTAAAACCTGCTTACCTTGATAATTACGCGCTTTACTTGAAAAGACAACCTGTCTTAGCAGATCAGACTTTAGTTAAGGTGTCGGAAATGGCAGGATATGCGGATTAATGGCATTGAGTTTAGGAAATGTATGTCTGTTACTATCGATAGCCAAGGCATGATAGCGCAAGCCCGCCAAGTGCCTTCGCCCTTTTGTGATTTTCGCCCGCTGGATGCGTCCATTTCTTTATTGGTGATCCATTCCATTAGTTTGCCCCCGGCACAATTTGGTGGGCCGTATATTGACCAGTTATTTACCGGTCAACTTAATCCGAGTGAACATCCATACTTTGAGATTATTTACCAATTTAAAGTGTCCGCCCATGCTCTGATCCGCCGTGACGGTGAATTAGTACAATACGTGCCTCTTGATAAACGGGCTTGGCATGCGGGCGTGTCAGAGTTTGCCGGACAAGAAAAATGTAATGATTTTTCTATTGGCATTGAGCTTGAGGGGACAGATGACAGCGAATTTACCGATGTGCAATATCAAACGTTAACTAAGCTCACCGAGGCTATTTTAACCCATTACCCTTTGATTACTCCGCAGCGGATCACTGGCCATAGTGACATCGCCCCAGGGCGCAAAAGCGACCCCGGCATTGGGTTTGATTGGCAGCGATATTTGCAAGGCTTGGCTGCGGATTCAAATCGCCCCATGACTGGGGCTCCTACGAGGGCTTAGCGCGTGAGGAGCTCGTAGGACCCGCAGTTATGCGGGGATTTTTCCGTGAATTGAAATTGATGAAAATCACAAATAACAGCAATCCCAATGCGGATAATCTTTAACACTGGTGACTAATTTGGCACGTAAAGGATTGGCCACGATGTAGCGGCAAGTGGGTAGTATTTCATCTTCGTGGCGGAGGTTGTGATCATAATAGCCATGCTGCCAGACTTTATCCTTGGCTATCGCTTGTTGATGAAGTTGATAGCTGGTACGGCGCTTAACTTGGCCAATGAGATCTTTTAGCTCTAGGTTTGAGTGCAGTTGCACCAGCCAATGAAAATGATCGGGCATCACCACAAAAGCTAAGGTTGAGCATTGTTGCTCGCTATCTGATTTTGCCATTGCATGAATAAGTATGCGAGCAGAGTTAAACTCGTTAAACAGTGGTTGCCTTTGATAAGTCACTGAAGTGATCGAGTAAATACGATTGCTTTGTGACACTCTACCTAACCGTAATCGATAGCCGTGAAAGGGCATGAGTTTATTCTCATTAGAATAGATGAATTTAATATAGGTGATTTATAGTGCCTTTGGTCATTTTATCGCCCCAATACTAGGGCTCCTAGGTTGAGGGATAACTTGCTTTTAACAAAGTTGTCAAAATGTGCTGTTAAGGTTGAATGAATGTAAAACAAGTGCATTGGTCTGACCTTTTTGGCATGAAATTGCAGCTGTTACGTAAAATCGTTTGATCTTGATCAGCTTTTCGCTAGACAAAATGTTAGTGCTTTGCTATTTTTTGCGCCAAATAAAATTGGTAATACCAATTGCTCTAAGCGTACTCGAAAAGAGAAACCATGGCCTATCAAAAGATAAAACAGCCTAAAATTGCCGACGTGATTGAAGCGCAATTGGAAAGCATGATTCTGGAAGGGAGCTTAAATCCCGGTCAGAAGCTGCCGCCTGAGCGTGAATTAGCTAAGCAATTTGATGTTTCAAGGCCATCTCTGCGTGAAGCAATTCAACGTCTTGAGGCGCGTGGTTTGCTGACTCGTCGTCATGGCGGTGGCACTTTTGTTGGCGCCGAGCTTAGACAAGGGTTAACCGATCCTTTGTACGACTTGCTCAACTCAACGCCGGAATCACAGTATGATTTATTAGAATTTCGTCATGCCCTTGAGGGTATTTCGGCGTTTTATGCAGCGTTGCGTGGCACCGAGACCGATTTTGAGCAAATTCGCCAAACCTTCTCTAATATAGAGCAGGTGCAATTAAATCAAGATCTTGAAGCAGAAGCTAAGGTAGTAGTGGCATTTTATTTGGCCATCGTCGAAGCCTCTCATAATTTGGTATTGATGCATCTGATGCGCGGTTTATTACCGTTATTAGAGCAAAACGTATTACACAATTTAGAACAACTGCAGCGTCGTCCGGAAATTACCGAAGCAATTCGTGAGCACCGGAAAATGCTGCTTGATGCGATTTTGGGCAAAGCGCCTAAAAAAGCCAGAGACGCGTCTGATCGCCATCTGGTTTTTATTGAAGAAACCCTGCTTGAAATTAGTCGTGAAGAAAACCGCCTTGAGCGCTCTTTGCGTCGAATTCAGCAAATTAAAGAATAACTGGGTGTGAATAATCACACTTTCGTTTGTGCGTGAAAGCAGTCACGTTATCGTGAATAACAAATAGGAAACTGCCATGTCAGATATCCAGAAGCAAGATCTCGACCCACAGGAAACTGCGGAATGGTTAGAGGCTTTAGAAGCGGTCATTTCAGAAGAAGGTACTGAGCGTGCTCACTACCTACTTGAAAAGCTAGCTGATAAAACACGTCGTAGCGGTGGTCACTTACCGTTTGACGCGACCACAGCTTATGTTAATACCATCCCACCGGGTCAAGAGCCACACATGTCTGGCGACATGGCGTTAGAGCGTCGTATCCGCGCTATCGTGCGTTGGAATGCGTTAGCGATGGTATTACGTGCATCGAAGAAAGATTTAGACCTAGGTGGTCACATCTCAAGCTTCGCGTCTTCTGCCACGTTATACGATGTAGGTTTTAACCACTTTTTCCGTGGTCCAAACGAACAAGACGGCGGCGATTTAGTTTACTTCCAAGGCCATATCTCTCCGGGTATCTACTCGCGTGCATTCCTTGAAGGCCGTTTGACAGAAGAGCAGCTAGACCATTTCCGTCAAGAAGTAGACGGTAAGGGCTTACCTTCTTACCCACATCCTAAGTTACTACCTGATTTTTGGCAGTTCCCTACGGTATCTATGGGTCTGGGTCCAATCTCAGCTATTTACCAAGCTCGTTTCCTTAAATACTTAACAGACCGCGGCATTAAAGACTGTTCACAGCAGCGCGTTTATTGTTACTTAGGTGACGGTGAGTGTGATGAGCCTGAATCATTAGGTGCTATCGGCATGGCTGCACGTGAAGGCCTAGATAACTTATGTTTCGTTATCAACTGTAACCTACAGCGTCTAGACGGCCCAGTTCGTGGTAACTCTAAGATCATTCAAGAGCTTGAAGGTACCTTCCGCGGCGCCGGCTGGGAAGTGCTAAAAGTTATCTGGGGTCGCTACTGGGATCCACTATTAGCACAAGACAAGTCAGGTAAACTGCTGCAGTTAATGGAAGAAACCGTAGACGGTGAATACCAAAACTTTAAAGCCAAAGGCGGCGCGTACACCCGTGAGCACTTCTTTGGTAAGTACCCAGAAACGGCCGAAATGGTTGCTAACATGTCAGATGAAGATATCTGGCGTCTAAACCGTGGTGGTCACGACCCATACAAAGTTTATGCAGCTTACAAAAAAGCGGCTGAAACCAAAGGTCGTCCAACGGTTATCCTAGCTAAAACCGTTAAAGGTTACGGTATGGGCGCAGCAGGCGAAGGTAAAAACATCGCTCACGGCGTGAAGAAAATGGATCTAGATGCGATCAAGCACTACCGTGATCGTTTCAATATTCCAATTTCGGATGAAGATTTACCGAACATTCCTTACTATAACCCGGGTCCAGACTCGGAAGAAGTTAGATACATGAAGGCGCGCCGTGAAGCCCTAAAAGGTTTCTTGCCACAGCGTCGTATTAACTCTGACATTGAAATGCCGATCCCACCAGTGAGTGCATTTGATGCGGTATTGAAAGGTTCAAACGGCCGTGAAATTTCAACTACCATGGCGTTTGTGCGTATCCTAACGGTACTGCTAAAAGACAAGCAAATTGGTAAGCGTATTGTGCCTATCATCCCAGATGAAGCGCGTACTTTTGGTATGGAAGGTCTGTTCCGTCAAGTGGGTATTTACTCTCGTCAAGGTCAGAAATACACCCCACAAGATAAAGACCAAGTGGCTTACTACAAAGAAGACATTAAAGGTCAAGTACTACAAGAAGGTATTAACGAGCTAGGTGCGAAAGCAGATTGGGTTGCCGCGGCGACATCATACAGCACCAACAACAGCCCGATGATCCCATTCTACATCTACTACTCTATGTTTGGTTTCCAACGTGTTGGCGACATGGCATGGTTAGCGGGTGACCAACAAGCACGTGGTTTTGTGATTGGTGGTACTGCAGGTCGTACAACATTAAACGGTGAAGGTTTACAGCATGAAGATGGTCACTCACACGTACAAGCGAACGTGATCCCGAACTGTATCACTTACGATCCAACATACGGTTACGAGCTAGCAGTGGTTGTTCAAGACGGCATGAAACGCATGTACGAAGACAACGAAAACATTTACTACTACCTAACGGTAATGAATGAAAACTACGAGCAACCAGCCATGCCAGAAGGTGCGGAAGAAGGTATTCGTAAAGGTATTTACAAGCTAGACGAAGTGAAAGGCCAAGGTAAAGCTAAGATCCAATTGCTAAGCTCGGGTACTATCATGCTGCAAGTTCGCGAAGCGGCGCGCATTCTAGCGGAAGATTACGGCGTTGATGCTAGCGTATTTAGCGCAACCTCATTCAACGAGCTAGCGCGTGATGGTCAAGCGGTTGAGCGTCTAAACATGCTAAACCCACTAGCCGAAGAGCAAGTACCTTACATTACGACTGTTCTTGAAGCTGGCGTACCAACGGTTGCGGCAACGGACTACATGAAAACTTACGCTGACCAAGTACGTGCATACGTACCAGGCCCATACAAGGTATTGGGTACTGATGGTTTCGGCCGCAGTGATAGCCGTGAAAATCTACGTCGTCACTTTGAAGTTAACGCATCTTACGTAGTGGTTGCTGCGTTAGGCGAACTAGCGAAGCAAGGCAGCATTGAGAAATCAGTGGTTGCGGAAGCGATTGCTAAATTCGGCATTGATGTAAACAAAGTTAACCCACTGCACGCATAACAATAGGTATTAAGAGAATGTCTGATATTAAAGAAATTCTGGTTCCTGACATTGGCGCAGACGAAGTCGATGTAACCGAGATTTTAGTCGCCGTGGGTGACACCATTGAAGAAGAGCAAGGTTTGATTTCTGTTGAAGGTGATAAAGCATCAATGGAAGTACCTGCGCCGTTTGGCGGCGTAGTAAAAGAAATCAAAGTAGCAGTTGGCGATAAAGTGTCTGAAGGTACTCTTATCATTACTGTGGAAGCGGCGGGCGGTGCGCCTGCAGCAGAAGCGCCTGCTGCGCAAGAGGCTCCTACGACGCCGGCTCCTGAAGCTCCAGCTCCGGCAGCCGCAGCGCCAGCTGGCGCAAGCCAGCTGCTTGAAATCACGGTGCCAGATATTGGCGCTGATGAAGTTGACGTTACTGAGATTTTAGTAGCCGTTGGCGACACGATTGAAGAAGAGCAAGGCTTGATTTCGGTTGAAGGCGATAAAGCTTCAATGGAAGTACCGGCACCATTTGGCGGTGTGGTAAAAGAAATTAAAGTAGCGGTTGGCGATAAAGTGTCTGAAGGCACTTTGATTGTGGTCGTTGAGTCTGGCTCAGCTGCTGCAGAGGCACCAGCTGCTCAAGCAGCGCCTGCACCAGTTGCTGAACCTGCTCCTGCAGCAGCGCCAAGTGCAGCATCAACGACTGAGCTTAAAGAAGTTCACGTGCCTGATATCGGCGGCGATGAAGTTGAAGTCACTGAGCTACTTGTTTCAGTTGGCGACACTATCGAAGAAGAAGCGGGTCTACTCACTGTTGAAGGCGATAAGGCTTCAATGGAAGTACCAGCACCGTTTGCGGGTGTAGTCAAAGAGCTAAAAATTAATGTCGGTGATAAGGTATCTGAAGGTACTTTAGTGGCTGTGGTTGAAGTAACCGTTGCCGGGGCACCTGCACCCGCTCATGCGGCACCTGCTCCTGTTGCAGCAGCGCCTGCGCCAGCTCAAGCTGCGCCACAACAAGCAGCACCTAAGCCGCCACCAGTGCCGCATCACCCAAGTGCAGCAGAAAGCAAAGGTTCAGGTACAGTGCATGCTTCACCATCAGTGCGTCGTTTAGCGCGCGAATTTGGTGTAGACCTAACTAAGGTTAAGGGCTCGGGGCGTAAAGCTCGCATTATCAAAGAAGACGTACAAGCATATGTGAAATATGAATTGTCACGTCCAAAAGCAACGGCAACAACGTCAGTTGGCGGTGGTAACGGCTTACAAGTTGTGAAAGCACCTAAAGTTGATTTCTCTAAATTTGGTGAAATCGAAACCGTTGAAATGTCTCGTATCCAGAAAATTTCTGGTCCTGCGCTACATCGCAACTGGGTAACTATTCCACACGTAACGCAATTTGACGAAGCGGATATCACTGAGCTAGAAGCATTCCGTCAAAGCGAAAACGCGATGAATGCGAAAATCGGTAACGGCATTAAAATTAGCCCACTGATCTTCATCATCAAAGCGGTCGCGAAAGCCCTTGAACTGCATCCTAAGTTCAATACGTCACTAGCTGAAGACGGCGAGCACATCATCTACAAGAAATACATCAACATTGGTGTAGCGGTAGATACGCCAAACGGCCTAGTGGTTCCGGTTGTTAAAGATGCTAACCGCAAAGGCATTCACGAGCTAAGCCGCGATTTGGCTGAAATCTCTAAGAAAGCGCGTGATGGCAAGCTAACAGGTAAAGACATGCAAGGTGGTTCACTGAGTATTTCTAGCCTTGGCGGCATCGGTGGCACGCAGTTTACGCCAATCGTTAATGCGCCAGAAGTGGCTATCTTAGGTGTGTCTAAGTCTGAAATGAAGCCAAAATGGAACGGTAAAGAGTTTGAACCTCGCTTGATGGTTCCATTAGCGCTTTCTTACGATCACCGTGTGATTGACGGCGCTGATGGCGCACGTTTCATCACCACAATTAATGGTTTACTGTCTGATTTACGTAAATTAGTACTGTAAATGTTAAGAGGTCGGCGTTTGCCGACCTTTTTACTTCCATTTTCTTAACATGATTGTAAACTTGTTGGGATTTTTGTACCCCGACAAGCCAAAAGATAAGAGGCCAGAATGAGTAACGAAGTGAAAGCACAGGTCGTTGTGCTAGGATCCGGCCCTGCCGGATACTCTGCCGCGTTTCGTGCAGCAGATTTAGGTTTGGAAACCGTGTTAATCGAAAAATACTCTACCTTAGGTGGCGTATGTCTTAACGTAGGCTGTATTCCTTCAAAAGCCTTGTTACACGTTGCAAAAGTAATTGAAGAAGCCAAAGCCCTTGCTGAGCATGGTGTTATCTTTGGTGAAGCGCAAACAGACATCGATAAAATTCGTATCTGGAAAGACAAAGTAGTTGGCCAACTAACTGGCGGCCTTGGCGGCATGGCTAAGATGCGTAAAGTGAAAGTGATTGAAGGTTTCGGTAAATTTACTGGCCCTAACTCAATTGAAGTTGACGGTAAAGACGGTAAAACTACCGTTAACTTTGACAACGCGATCATTGCGGCTGGCTCTCGTCCGGTTAAATTACCTTTCATCCCGCATGATGACCCGCGTATTTGGGATTCAACGGGTGCCCTAGAGCTGAAAACAGTGCCTGAGCGTTTACTTGTTTTAGGTGGCGGCATCATAGGTCTAGAAATGGGCCAAGTGTACAGCGCGCTAGGTTCAAACATTGACGTAGTTGAATTTGCTGACCAGCTCATTCCAGCTGCCGATAAAGATGTTATTCAGGTTTACACTAAGCGCGTGAAGAAGAAATTCGACATCATGCTAGAAACCAAAGTAGTTGCAGTTGAAGCTAAAGAAGACGCAATTTATGTGACGTTTGAAGGTAAAAACGCACCTGCAGAGGCGAAAGCATATGATGCAGTATTAGTGGCAGTAGGTCGTGTACCAAACGGTCTTGGGCTAGATGCAGACAAAGCTGGCGTTAATGTTACTGAGCGTGGCTTTATCGAAGTTGATAAGCAAATGCGCACTAATGTGCCACACATTCATGCTATCGGTGACATCGTGGGTCAACCTATGTTAGCTCACAAAGGTGTGCATGAAGGCCACGTGGCTGCAGAAGTGATTGCTGGTAAGAAACATTACTTTGATCCTAAAGTGATTCCATCAATTGCCTACACTGAGCCAGAAGTTGCTTGGGTTGGTCTAACTGAGAAAGAAGCGAAAGAGCAGGGCGTTAACTACGAGAAAGCAGTATTCCCGTGGGCAGCATCAGGCCGTGCGATTGCATCAGATTGTTCTGACGGCATGACTAAGCTTCTGTTCGATAAAGACACGCATCGCGTGATTGGTGGTGCTGTTGTAGGTACTAACGCAGGTGAACTACTTGGCGAAATCGGTTTAGCGATTGAGCTAGGTGCAGATGCAGAAGACATCGCGCTAACTATCCATGCTCACCCTACGCTACACGAATCAGTGGGTCTAGCAGCAGAAGTATACGAAGGTTCAATTACCGACCTACCTAACCCAAAAGCGGTTAAGAAGAAGTAATTTCAGTTTCAAATACGAATGATAAAAAGCAGCCTAGGCTGCTTTTTTTGTACCCCCATTTTGAAGCCGGTGGCCATTGGCTATACTCGATTTAACTGCGGGGTCATAACTCAGGGCCGCAATGTCGATGCTTTATTCGTTAGTTATTAAAATCACTACTTGTGTCTAGTCTTAGCTTTAAACTTGTGTTTCTTAGCTATTAAATATGCCATTCTTTGCTGTGCTACAAGTTGCATAGATTTAATGGTCAAATGGTTTGGAACATAAGATGAATAGAGACAATAAAAAGAAAGGTTCGGCTGGAGTCTTCGTTGTTTTTTTGATGGGGCTTACTTTGCTCTATGGTTGTGGTGGCGGTGGTGACGCTGACCCAATGCTATCGTCTGTTGTGGTCGCACCAACGTTAGTCCCTTCTGTTTCACCGTCAATTGTGCCAAGTGTTTCCCCCTCACCAACCTCTGCCCCCATTGCTCCGCCATCCGATTTAGGGGTGAAATTACCACCCGCTAATATTCCCCAAACCTTGGTTAAAGAGACTAAGTTTGACTGGTACATTCGCCCCGACGGTGGGCTATGGGGGCAATGTGATGGAAAAAGTAATCAAGCTTATCCCGGCTCAGGCCTAAACCAAGCCTGCGCCTTAGGAAGTTTATTCGAGCTATTGCCGCCGGGTGAAACACCGAATATGCAAGGGGGAGATAAGGTTTGGGTTGCGAGTGGCGAATATCGTCTGGGGCGTATTGTTAACCAAGTTGATAGCCATCGCTTTAGCGACTGCGATGCTAACTGGCCATGGAACTGTTTCATGGCGGTGTTACCTTCAGGGACACAGGATAAGCCAACTCGGTTATATGGCGAATCTTGGCGGCAAGGTTGCACTGCACCTCCGAAATTAGTTGGGGTTGAGCGGGCTAAGCGCGTTATTAATTTAGCGGCAGCGGAATTTGTTGAGGTGAACTGTTTTGAAATAACCGATGGTCAAGCCTGTGGTGAATTTCATTTACATGGCTTTGCCGATCCAAACCACAGTAATCATGGTATTTACCAACAACAGGCTCAAGCTTGTACTCGGGTTAATGATCCTGTTCCACAAGGTGATTGGGCGGGGACTGGAGTCTATGGCGCCGATGCCAAGCATATATTATTAAAAAATATAAACATTCACGGTCTTGCCAATGCTGGGGTGGTCGCTCCTCGGGTAACAGATGTGCGCATAGAGCAAAGCCGTATTGTAGGTAATGCTTGGGTGGGCTGGGAAGGCGATGGTAAGCCGAGTGCTAAAAGCTCAGGTTTAGTGCATTTTAAACATACTGAAATAGCATGGAATGGCTGTATTGAACAACTTGATGGCAGTTACCGTGGCTGCTGGGGACAAACGGCGGGGGGTTATGGTGATGGCTTGGGCACTGGTGATACTGGCGGCAACTGGATCTTTGAAGGCGGCAGTATTCATCACAACACCTCCGATGGCTTAGATTTGCTGTATAACAACGATGGCAATGTCACCATTTATGGCTTGCAAGCCTATGCCAATGCAGGTAATCAGATTAAGGTCGCTGGGGAGCAATTACTGATCGCCAATAGTGTCATCAATGGTCAATGTAATTGGTTTGAAAACCGCCCCGAATTGGCAGATTTAACCCATTGCCGCGCTTCAGGTGTCAGTCTTTCTGTGTCTTTTGCCAACGATAATGCGCAGGCGGTGCTAGTAAACAATTATATAACTGGGCTAGGCGATGGCCTAATTTCACTAGGCAGTGGTCAGCGTCGTTCACAGTTAACGGCGGAAAATCGACTTGCGCTAGTGAATAATATCATTATGGGACAACCTCAGGCGTCTACGCTTGGCGATAACACTTTTTATATTTATACCGAATCGGATCCCGCTCAGGTAATGAACTATGACATAGATTACAACCTAGTGGGTGGCGACATTAAATTCAGCGGTGGTTTCCCTGGTTGTCCTTATGGTGGTAATGATATTTGCAATACACCAACAAACTTAGAGCTGCAGACCGGTCAATTGTCCGACCCGAATACTTTTATTGGTGTCGATCAGGGTTTAACTTCAGGTATGCCAATTTTGTTTACTGAAGTACCGAATACAGACATGGCCGGCAAGGCTAGGCAGCGGGGCCAAGGGGTTGATCTCGGCCCGAGAGAGTATCAATAGTATCTAATTAGTGCTCATTATATGAGCTAAATGTTGGTGCCACAAATGCGCTTGGCTCAACGTACCAATGAGCCCTTTACCGTGATGATGATAGACGTTGATCATTTTAAAAAATTTAATGATTTACGTGGTCACGACGGAGGTGACCAAGCTATGCAGGTAGTCGCTCATTGTTTAACTCAGCTAGCGCGTGAAGGCCAAGGCAATGTAGCCCGTTTTGGTGTTGAAGAATTTTACGCCATACTTCTGCCGTGGAAGCCATGGCGGCTGCAGAGAAAGATCGTCAAGGGGTAAGAGCATTGCTGCTGACCTATTAAGTTGATTCAGCGAAGTATTAACGATCACTATTGGATTAGCCGGTTCGAGTGATATCAAGGATACTGAAGCACTGTTAAAGCAAGCAGATCGTGCATTATATATGGGTAAACCAGCGGGGCGAGATTGCGTGATTAACACGGCTAGCCTATCACTAAATTGATTTTCAAAAATGTTTTCTTTAACTATTTGAATGTAATATCTTATTTGGTAACTAAGCCGAATAAAATTTAATAGTTGGAGGAACACATGTTGCCACAAGTCATTATATTAAATGGGACGGGAAGCTCAGGTAAAACCAGCGTGGCGAAGGCGCTACAGGAGCAACTGGTAGAGCAATACTTAAATTTTAGTATTGATAGCGTGCTTTATGCGTTACCACCGAGTGATTTAGCCAACATGATGAAAGGCGAACCTATTACCCGAGGTGGCTATGATTACGCTCAATTGGTGGATGGTTATCACCGCTGCTTGCCTAGCTTACTTGACGCGGGCTGCAAACTGATTATCGACAATGCTTGGATTGATGCCGCAGAAGTAGATAGCTTAATGACCCTACTCAGTCCATATCAAGTTTGTGTTATTGGCGTGTATTGTGATTTGGCCGAGGCTCAACGACGGGAGTTGGCGCGAGGGGATCGCGCTATCGGCTTAGCTGAATATGAGTATCCGCTAGTACATAAAGTGTTTAATTATGATTTCACCTTAGATACTACCCAACTTTCGCCCGAGCAAGGTGCTAGCTTGATTGTGCAGTGGCTAGCGTAGACGTATCAAAGCTAGTGTGTTGTTTTCTAAACCCGGTTGGGCTTAGTCCATGAAGCTTGCGAAACCGGGTAGAAAAATTGGTTAGCTCACTGTATCCCACTAATTCGGCGATATCTTGGATCGGCCAATCAGTGCCGCTGAGCAAGCGTTTGGCTTGATTCATACGTAATTTAATCACCTGTTGTAGCGGGCTACTTTGATAATACTGTTTACATAAACGATGAAAATGGGGCGACGAAAAGTGCGCTAGCCTAGCCATTTCTTCCACGCTCCAGTTATGGTCTAGCTTTTGTTCTACTTGCTCAAAAACTTGGCGCAAACGCAGTGCTTGCCTATCATGGGCTGATTGATCCGCTAAGCTTGCAGTTAATACTTGGATCATTTGCGCGATCAGCAAAGGCTGAATTTTGGAGTGGGATAAAGCAGATAGCCCTTGTGTTAATACCAAGCCATCGATGCAATTTTTTAGCAATTCACCGTAGGGCATATAGAGTAGCTGGACTTGTTGTTTGATACCTTTTACCAAAGGGGCGTCTGGCTGCATCATCATCCAAGCCAGTTGCCATTCTTTATCCGCTAGTTCAATCCGATTGGCAAAATTGTTCGGTATGATTAATAGGCTACCAGGCTCAAGTTCATAGTCGTGATCTTTGGTGTGCAGTTGGCCCTTACCACTAAAGGTAAAAAGTAAGGTCACAAAATCAGGATTAGGACGAGAAATTGAAAACTCCTCTATCGCAAGGCAACTGCCACATTGAATAATTTGTTGCGTTGCTAATGCTGCAAGCTCTTCTGGCCCCAGCACTTTTTGCTGGCATTTTGGTGAAATCGTAAAATGGCAAGGTGATATAGGCATAATCTAGAATGATAGTTTTTAATAACTAGCTGCGAGTATAGCATAATCACTTTTTGGGGCTTAAGCGTATTCTATAGCGATTGTGTCAATGATCACTTGGAGCCAGTATGAAAGCCCTTTTTCAGTCAGCAGACAGCCAGTTTTGGCGTCAAGTTCGCAGTATCGCTGTCCCAGTTGCGATCCAATCTTTGTTGTTTTCTATGTTGGCTCTGGTCGATGCATTGATGGTTGCTAGTCTTGGCGAACAGGCTGTTGCGGCCGTAGGCCTTAGCGGTCGAGTATTGTTTTTTAATTTACTGGCTATTATCGGTAGCAGTGCTGGGGTGGCGATTTTGGCTGCGCAGTATTTTGGCGCGAACAATATTGCTGGGGTTAAACGAACCTTAGCTCAAGCTTTTATGATGTCGCTAGTTATTACCTTGCCATTTGTTTTGCTTTATCTTTTTGCTCCTGATGTGGTGATAGGATTGGCAGGGGGAGAAGCTGGCTTTAGTGAGCTTGCCACGCAGTATTTATTAATAACGGGTTGGACGGTGATTTTTACCGCCGTGGCTGTGCCCATTGAATCTATGTTACGCGCCGTTGGTGAAGCGAAAATGCCAACTTACATCAGTGTCTTTGCCGTGGTGCTTAACGCTGGCTTAAACGCTTTGTTAATTTTTGGCTTATGGGGCTTTCCGCAGTGGGGTGTGATGGGGGCCGCAGTTGGTACTGCTGTATCGCGTTTTGTACAAACGGTGATGCTGGTGGCATATATGTATCAATGGCGTGGTCAATACGCGCCTCGCTGGCAAGATTATAAAGATGGCTTAGCTAAAAAGGCGCGCCAGCGCTATTTCAGTATTGCCGTTCCCGCTATGTTGCAAAATGGGGGCTGGGCTCTTGGTACAGTGACCTATAGCTTTTTACTTGGCCACATTAGTATTAGTGCGCTAGCTGTAATGAGTATTTTAGGGCCGATAGAATCCCTCGTATTATCTGGCTTTTTTGGCCTAGGTGTGGCAACGGCGACCTTAGTTGGCCAAGAATTAGGCGCCGAGCAATACGATCGAGCGTGGAATAAAGCTTGGCTGTTAATCATAAGCGGTGTTGCTGTTGCCATGTGTATTGGTCCGCTGACTTACTTAACGCTGGATTGGATCAAGCAAGGTTTAGTGTTGCTTAATACACCTGAGTTAGATATGGCTTTGCAAGTGCTGCTGATTTTGGCTTTTGCCATTCCACTACGCGTATTCAACATGATGGGGATCTCGGGGGCGCTGCGCAGTGGTGGTGACATGAAATACGCTGCCTTTATCGATATCTTTGGGTTATGGGGGATTGGTATTCCGATTGCCTTGTTCACCATCTTTGTTCTCGGTTGGCCCTTACCTTGGGTGATCATGGCAATCTTAACCGAAGAGGTCGTTAAGATAGTGTTGGTATTAAGACGGATCCACGGCAAGCGCTGGTTAGCTAATCTAGTCAATGAACCAGAGACCGCGCCAACTGACACCGTGCCAGCAGTTGCCGCGTAAATTTTTATGTAGCAAGCCCCAGTCATGGGGCGATTTGATCACCTTCTTTATCGCCACATGACTGCGGCTCCTACGCCTACCGGTCACAAATCGTCAATATTGGCTAAATAATCCTGCGCCTGAGCTAAGATACTTTGCTGTTGCTCGGGCGTTTGTTTATCCCAATTGCGATACACCATGCCAATACGTGGGTTGTTGGCTAAGCGCGCGCGGTGTTTAATCATAAATTGCCAATATAAGCTGTTAAAGGGGCAGGCGCCTTCGCCATCACGTTGCTTGACTTGATAGTGGCAACCTTTGCAATAATCACTCATTTTATTAATGTAATTGCCACTGGCGGCGTAGGGCTTGGTAGCAATAATGCCGCCGTCGGCAAACTGGCTCATGCCGCGGGTGTTGGGCATTTCTACCCATTCAATGGCGTCGATATAAATGCCTAGATACCACTCATCCATGGCATCGGGGTGAATGCCTGTGAGCAGGGCGAAATTGCCGGTGATCATTAAACGCTGAATGTGATGAGCGTAGCTGGTTTCAAGGGATTGCTTAATGGCATGGCCCATGCAGTTCATCTTGGTGTTACCGTGCCAATAAAATGCGGGCAGGGCGCGCTGGGCATCGAGGCTATTTAGCTCGCTATAATAGGGCATATTGGCCCAATACACGCCGCGTACGTATTCGCGCCAGCCTAAAATTTGCCTTACAAAACCTTCTACTTGCGCCAAGCTAATGTGCTCGGGGCGCTGCTCAAACGCGCTAATGGCCGCTTGAATCACTTGCATCGGATGTAAGATTTTTGCATTGAGGGCAAAGGATAAGCGCGAATGATACAAGCTCCATTGATGCGGACTGTTGGCGGTCATCGCATCTTGAAATTGGCCAAAATTTGGCAGGCAGTGTTGGCAGAAAAAATCCAATAACGCCAACGATTGCTTGCGGTTAATCGGCCAAGGTAAGTGCTCAGCTACTTCACCTATGGTGTTAATTTGATGGCGCTTAAGGCGGGCTAAAATTTCTTCAATCGGGTTGTCAAATAGTAGGGGCGCGGGAATGTTAGCGAGATCGGCACTCTTAAACTTATTGCGGTTTTGCGCATCGTAATTCCACTTTCCACCCAGAGGCTTGCCCCCTAACGGCTTGCCATCATCTTCTATCAGCAGGTTAAAGCGTTTGCGCAGCTTGCGATAAAAGCCTTCCATTAATACATGTTTATTTGGGGCGAAATAATCACCTAGCTCGCAAAAAGGCACTAAAAAATGTTCGCTGTCCCACTCACTGATATTCACCTTGTCTATTTGTAAATTAATAAGCTGTTGGCGCAACCGATATTCATCGGGGCGTTGAAACTGTAACTGGCTAATGCCGTGTTGTTGGCACACCTGCATGAGTAAATCGGGTAAGTCTTGATAGGCTTGGCTGTCATCTAAGGTTAAGTGCAATACCTGATGACCCGCTTGCTTTAATGCGTTAGCAAAGCCTTGCATCGCAGCAAAAAACGCGCACACCTTTTGCACGTGATGCGCCACATAATCGGTTTCTTGTTTTAGCTCGGCAATCAAGTACAGCACCCCACTATCTTTGGTTTGGTACCAAGAGTGATGAGCGTTGAGCTGATCGCCTAAAATCAGGCGCAGAGTGTGGTAGTTGGCCATCGTCATTACAATATCCGCGTGCGTTTACCTAGTGTGAGTGTAGTTAAACGCAGCGGGTGGCTGATCAGATCTTTATTCGGTGGGCTCGCGGTATAAGGTGGCATCTACGCCAACGCCATTACCGTTGGCTGAGGCAGGGGAAATAAAGATTTGATAGCTGCTGTTGTTGTCCAAGTAAATGGTTTTGTTTAGCAGTTGGTTAGCTAACACATCTGGGTTTTGTTTGGCTTTGACTACTCGTAATAAATAACCGCCAGTGCTGGAGCTAACAGAGCGGGTCGCCGAGACAAAACCATATTTTAAGTCAGAAATTTGTTTATAGTTGTCAAGGTATACATCTACGTCTTGAGCGTAACTAGGCAGCACATGAATAAAGCGGGTACGAACAAAGCCATCGCTCACCTTATCGGTAAAGATCTGACTGGTTCTCATTAATGGCCGAGTGTTGCCGACGCTGGTCACATCGCCATATTGATACAGTAAATACTCCATGCCTTGTTGCAAGGAGACGCGGTGAGTGGTGACTATGTCTTCACGGCTATTAGAATCAACGGCTTTAATTAAATAATCGCGTTGATTGTCATTGTCTAAGTCAAACTTAACTTGCTGAGATACTTCACGATAATTAAGATTTTGCACCAGATCATTGGTCCAAATTCCTTTTTCATCGGTGTTTTGCACATCGATTTGCGGCGCAATAAAATTGATGGCGCGAAATTGGGTTTCATTACGCCAAACATCGCCATTGGTGATGATAAAGTTACAGCCACCAAGCAGTACAAGTGCGGCAGTTGCGAGCAGTCCTTTGAATTGGTTTGACATTTTGACTCCTTGGGCATTTGTTTGAACCACTTTGCTATATTATCGCGATTAGCTGCGTTTCGATAATATTATCAAATCTTGCCTTAACCGATATTGAATGCAGCAATAATTGCACCCGCATTGATTGTAGGTATGATAGCGATTTCTTTTTGTGCACCTCTGATGGCAAATTTTGGAATAGGTAAATCATGCTACTAATGATCGATAACTACGACTCTTTCACCTACAACCTATACCAATATTTTGGTGAGCTAGGGGTTGAGGTGATAGTGAAACGCAACGATCAAATCTCTTTAAAAGAAATAAAAGACATGGCGCCGGAGCACTTAGTGATCTCTCCTGGGCCTTGCACGCCAAACGATGCCGGAATTTCGCTGGCCGCCATTGAACGTTTTGCCGGTGAGATCCCCTTGTTGGGAGTCTGCTTAGGCCATCAAAGTATTGGCCAAGTGTTTGGTGCTCAGGTAGTGCGTGCGAATCAGGTGATGCATGGTAAGACTTGCCCGATTACCCACGATGGCCTTGGTGTTTTCACTGGCCTTGAAAATCCGTTAACCGTGACGCGATATCATAGCTTAGTGCTTGAGCCAGAAAGCTTACCCGATTGTTTTGAGCTGAGTGCCTATACCGAACATTTAGGGCCGCGTGAAATCATGGCTATTCGCCATAAAACCTTGGCGGTGGAAGGGGTGCAGTTTCATCCAGAGAGCATTTTATCGCAGCAAGGACTGCAGTTGTTAGATAACTTTGTTCGCCAGGTTAAATAGCTATTCTTTTATTTTGAATTTTTATTCATGTTTTCATATTTTACTCCTAGATTTATCGGGGGTGTTCGGTTATTTTATTCAATAAAGGTGACTTAATATTTACTTTTTGATGGCAGTGTAGCTGTAGCAAAAGCAGTCTTTTTTGCATAAATATTGTCGAATTTTAAATTTGCCCACATAATTAACAAAACATTAACATGGTTTGGTTGTTTGTTCTGTTTTCAGGGCGTGATAGTAGAGGGATGTAGTGATGTCAGAACACATAGCAGTTTCAAGAGCCTTATTTGATGAGGTAATGGTTCCTAATTATGCGCCTTCGGCGGTGATCCCAGTACGTGGCAAAGGATCGCGGGTATGGGATCAACAAGGAAATAACTATATCGACTTTGCTGGTGGCATCGCGGTGAACTGTTTAGGCCATGCGCATCCTGCATTAGTCAGTGCGTTGAAAGAGCAAAGCGAAAAAATTTGGCATGTGAGTAATATTTGGACCAATGAGCCTGCGCTGCGTTTAGCTAAAAAATTAGTCGATGCCACGTTTGCCGAGAAAGTTTTTCTGGCTAACTCGGGGGCCGAGGCGAACGAAGCCGCTTTAAAACTCGCGCGTCGTTATAGCATTGAGCATTTCAATGAAGATAAAGTGGAAATTATTGCTTTTAACCAAGGTTTTCATGGCCGCACCTTCTTTACCGTAACGGCAGGTGGTCAATCGGCTTACTCTGATGGCTTTGGTCCTAAACCGGGCGCGATTACTCATCTTGATTACAATGATTTAGCTGCATTTGAAGCGGCCATCAGTGATAACACTTGCGCGGTTATTATTGAGCCCCTGCAAGGCGAGGGCGGCGTGATTAGTGCCGATCCTGCTTTTATCAAAGGCGTTAGAGAATTGTGTGATAAGCACAATGCCTTGCTAATTTTTGATGAAGTGCAAACAGGTGTGGGCAGAACTGGTGAGTTGTATGCTTACATGGGCACTGAGGTGGTACCCGATATTTTAACCAGCGCAAAAGCCTTGGGTGGCGGTTTCCCGATTGCAGCTATGTTGACTACCACTAAGATTGCCCAAAGCTTAAAAGTTGGCACTCATGGCAGTACCTACGGCGGTAATGCGTTGGCATGTGCAGTGGCAGAAACAGCATTTGATTTGGTTAATACGCCAGCAATGCTAGCCGGCGTTAAGCAAAAAGAACAGGTATTTAAAGCGCACTTAGCTACACTCAATGAGCAATTTAATCTTTTTGCTGATATTCGTGGTAAAGGGTTGTTGATTGGCGCTGAGCTGACCGAGCAATATCATGGCAGAGCACGTGATATTTTGGTTGCAGCGGCAGCAGCTGGCTTAATGGTATTAGTAGCGGGTCCGAATGTATTGCGTTTTGCGCCAGCACTAAATATTACCGATGAAGAAATTGAGCTTGGCTTCGCACGTTTAACCACAGCCATTGCTGAGGTGCTAAGCTAATAATCTGTGCTATCGTGAATGGATAGTTTAGCCCCAGCCTAGTTGCTGGGGCATTATGATGGAGTACGCTTATGCTAGTGATCCGTCCAATTAAAGCTTCAGACTTGTTCCAGTTGTTAGCAATGGCAGAGGAGTCAGGTGTGGGGTTTACCTCTCTGCCGGTCAACGAAGCATTATTGCAGCGTAAAATTGACCATTCTGTTACCTCCTTTAGCAAAGAAGTAAAACAAGCCGGCGATCAAGGCTATTTGATGGTGGCTGAAGACCTAAATTCGGGTGAAATCGTCGGCACGACAGCCATTGAAGCAGCGGTAGGAATGACCGCGCCTTTTTATAATTACCATGTTGGCAAAGTGGTGCACTCTTCCCCTACACTTGGGGTCTATAACTTAGTTGAAACCTTAACTTTAAGTAACGATTACACTGGGGTGTCAGAGCTTTGCACCTTATTTTTACGTGAGCCTTACCGCAGTGGTCATGCTGGCCGATTGTTATCACGTTGTCGTTTTTTATTGATGGCGGAGCATCGTAATCGTTTTGCCCGCACTGTGATTGCAGAAATGCGTGGTGTGAGTGATCAAGATGGCCGTTCGCCTTTTTGGGCTTGGCTTGAGCAGCACTTTTTTTCTGTCGATTTTCCCACTGTAGATCATTTAACTGGGTTAGGTAATAAGCAGTTTATTGCCGAATTAATGCCTAAATATCCTATTTATATCAGTTTACTTAGCCCACAAGCGCAACAGGTGATTGGTAAAGTGCATGAAAAAACCTTACCCGCGCTAAAATTGCTAGAGAAAGAGGGGTTTCATCAAAATGGCTATATTGACATTTTTGATGCTGGGCCAACCGTTGAGTGCCCAATTGAACATATTCGTTCGGTGCGAGATTGTTTGCGCTTGCAAGTGGAAATTGGCTCACCTATAGACCAAGCTGAATACATAGTGAGCAACATATCAGTCACTGATTTTCGTGCCACGGTGGCATCTATCAGTGTGTCACTTAAGCATCATAAAGCGGTGCTAAGTCATGATGTGGCCGATGCGTTAAAAATAGTAGCAGGGGATACAGTGCGAGTGCTGAGTTTGTAACCACTCACTAAATAATTCAACAAGGAGGCATGATGTATTTAATCAATGGGCTTTTGCTTGAAATGAATGCCGGCCTTTTCGCCCTGAGTGGCCGATGTAAAAGTTTAGGCCTTGTTTGTCCAATATGGATAAGTGTTCTTAAATCAAAAAGGAGGCATGATGCATTTAATCAATGGGCTTTTGCTTGAAATGAATGCCGGCCTTTTTCGCCCTGAGTGGCCGATGTAAAAGTTTAGGCCTTGTTTGTCCAATATGGATAAGTGTTCTTAAATCAACAAGGAGGCATGATGCATTTAATCAATGGAATCTGGCTCGAAGGGCGTGGTGAACCGATAGTCTCCGTAAACCCCGCCAATAATGATATCTGCTGGCAAGATTTATCTGCCGATCCTGAGCAGGTTAATCAAGCTGTACAAGCCGCTCGTGGTGCTTTTGCTAACTGGTCACAAACCAGTATTGCCGAGCGTGAAGCACTACTGACTCAATTTTCAAAAAAACTCACCAACGCCAAAGACATGCTCGCACAGGTTATTGCTAAGGAAACCGGTAAGCCTCTATGGGAAAGCGAAACCGAAGTGGCAGCGATGATAGGTAAAATTGCGATTTCTATAAAAGCGTTTAAAGCGCGCTCCGGTGAAGTAGAAAACGACATGCCTGGCGCCAGAGCTGTTGTACGGCACAGACCTCATGGGGTTGTAGCGGTGTTTGGCCCCTATAACTTCCCCGGACATTTACCAAATGGCCATATCGTTCCTGCTTTGTTAGCTGGTAACACAGTGGTGTTTAAACCTTCTGAATTAACACCAAAAACGGCTGAAATTACCTTAGGCCTATGGTTGCAAGCAGGTCTTCCCGAAGGTGTAATTAATTTAATTCAAGGCGAAATAAGTACAGGGCAAGCTTTAGCGGCTCACCCAAACCTTGATGGCTTATTTTTTACAGGGAGTAGTCGCACAGGTCATTTATTGCATCAACAATTTTCAGGTCAACCTGAAAAAATACTGGCATTAGAGATGGGCGGTAATAACCCGCTTATTGTCGCCAATGTGAAAAACCAAGCGGCAGCGGTTTATAACATTATTCAAAGCGCTTATTTAACCGCAGGTCAGCGTTGTACCTGTGCACGGCGCTTATATATTCCAAATAATGAGCAAGGGGATGAGCTATTAAAAGCCTTAATCAAAGCTGTTAAAGCAATAAAAGTAGGTGAATATGATGCTCAGCCACAACCTTTTATGGGGGCGGTTATTTCAGCTCAAGCGGCGCAAAATCTGTTATCAGCGCAACAGGCATTGGTTGAGCTGGGTGGTAAAAAATTAGTGCCGATGACGCTATTGAAAAAGGGAACTGGATTGCTTAGCGCGGGTCTAATAGAAGTGAGTGACATTGCATCATTGCCGGATGAAGAATATTTTGGTCCTTTGTTACAAGTAGTACGTTACCAAGATTTCGAGCAAGCGATAGCCCTTGCAAACCAAACTCGATTTGGCTTGTCTGCTGGGTTATTCGCAGATGACGAATCCTTGTATCAGACTTTTTTTAGTAAAATTCGAGCAGGGATAGTGAATTGGAATAAGCCGTTAACGGGAGCCAGCAGTGCCGCGCCATTTGGTGGTATTGGCGCCAGTGGTAACCATAGAGCGAGCGCTTATTATGCCGCCGATTATTGCTCCTATCCTGTGGCGTCGGTTGAAGCTGATGAACTCAGTCTTCCCACCTCCTTAGCGCCCGGACTCAGCGTTTGAGCATCGCAGCCTTAGTCTAGGCTGCTTTTTTTTGGTTACTTCTGCTGTGGGGAAGGATTTATGGATAAGGCATTAACGCAGTTACTCGAACATTTATGGCAGCAGTTTGTGGCTGTTACCCCTAGTGCCGGTAAAATTCATCAACTACTGGGCTCTGGGCAACCGATTCAAAATGATCATATTGCGCTGCGCACCTTTGATTTGCCCGCGGTAAATTTAAATGTGTTAGCAAAACCTTGGCTTGAGCTAGGCTATCAAGGTCAAGCTGAATACGAATTTACCAGTAAGAAACTTCATGCTCAGTATTTTGCTCATCCAGATCCCAGCGCGCCCTTAATTTTCATTAGTGAACTTAAAACGTCAGCGTTTTCTGATTGTGCTCAAGCCATTATACGAGATTTAGTGGCGCAGCTTGATAGTAACTTATTAGGTACACCTGAAATGCTCTATAGTGGCGTACAATGGCGTACGCAATATCATTGCTACCAAGCTTTACTTGAAGAAAGTGAATACGCAGCTTGGTTAGCCGCATGGGGTTATCGTGCGAATCATTTTACGGTAAACGTGAACCAACTAACTGGTTTTAGCGATCTTGCCCAAGTGAATCAAACTTTACACCAAGCTGGGTTTACTCTTAATACCGTCGGCGGGGAAATCAAAGGTGGGCCTGATGTCTATTTAGCCCAGTCATCGACGTTAGCAGATAAAGCAGAGGTTGATTTTTTAGATGAAACCCACTTAATTCCAAGTTGTTTTTATGAGTTCGCTCAGCGTTATGAGCTGCCCAGTGGCGAGTTATATCAAGGTTTTGTTGAGGCCTCGGCAGATAAGATTTTTCACAGTACCGACAGCAAGGTATAGCTAGAGCTTTGAGTTAGATAGCGCTGTAGGAGATGAGCTTGCTCAGCGAACATCACAAATTCCCTGAGCAAGCTCATGTCCTACAAAAAACACCAATCAACTCGCTCAGCATACAAGGAGCAGAACTTGTTCTGCGAACATGCTTAATATACGTCGTTGTTTTTTAGCAATTCACTCAGAACGATTAGCCCTTGGCGTAATACTTTTTGACTTGTTGGCGCCATTAAAGACAACCTGACAGCTGCGGGTGGATGTTGTTTATTAACGCAAAAATAAGGTGCACTACTGACTATCACGCCTTGGCTTTTAGCTGCTTGGCGAAAGCGTTCACTGCTCCAAGGGCTGGGTAAATGTAACCAACAATGAAAACTGTTAAGTTGGCTATCAATCTGCCAATTACCTAACACTTCACGCATAATTTTTTGCCGTTGCTGCGCCTCTGCTATTTGCTTTAGCATCATTTTGGCAAGTAAATTTTGCTGCCAAAGACGGGTCATGATCGCTAGCGATATACCATTACACATCCAAATATTGGCGCGAATATGGCTGTTAAGTTGGCTGGTAAAGCGGCTTGGGCCGTAAATAAAACCAATGCGTAATCCGGGCAGCACTGCTTTTGATAAGCTGGCAACGGAAAAACAACGCTCAGGAACTAGGTTATACAGTGCTTGATATTTACCTTGATTAAGAAAGCCATAAATATCGTCGTCCACTAGCCATAATCGATATTGCTTTACCACCTTAGCAATGGCTTTTCTGCGTTTGTTTGGCATCACTGCGGCGGTGGGGTTTTGATAGCTTGCCACTACCAGCACCAGCTTAATATCATGACTATCACAGGCCTGCGCTAAGCTGTCAGGGCACATGCCATATTCATCTAACTTAATCGCAACTGCTTGGCGGCCTAGTTGTTGGCATATTGTGAGCGCGCCAGGATACACCCATTGCTCTAGCGCAATTTTGTCACCCACTTCAGTGAGGCTTTCAATCAATAAATACAGGGCATGTTGTGCACCGTGAGTGAACACTAACTGCGCGGGGTTATATGCTTGAATGCCTAAACTTTGAAGCCATTGACAGGCTATGTGTTGGTAAGGCAAAAGGCTGTGTTCATCGGGGTAAGTCAGCACTGTGCTTGGCATGTTGTGATCACTAAAGCTAGCCATGGCGAGATCAAATTCGGGTTGTACTAGCTCAACTAAGGGTTGAATAATTGATAAGTTGCAAAGGCTTTGCCCGGCTTGAATGACGGCGTTGAGATCTTGCGTTCCCGCAACAAAAGTCCCTTTACCCACTCGTGATACTAAATAACCTTGCTGTTCGGCGGAGCGATAAGCGCGGCTTACTGTTGTTGGAGTTAATTGCAACTGCTTTGCTAGTGTGCGGATCGTCGGTAATGGTGTACCTGCTGCTAATAAGCCTTGGCTGATGTCTTGGATCAGCGCTGCCGCTAAGGTTTTGTAGCCGAGTTTGTTGGAGTTGAGTTTGGGCTGCCAAGTCATAGTTTGATAAATGTAATACAGTTTTTTACATTGTATTACCTTTGGCTTAGTAAATGTGCATTTTTTTTCGTCTGATCTTTGGTATTCACGTTATAGTCATTAGCATCAAACTAAAGCAGAGGGACGGCAATGAAATTAGCATTTATTGGTTTAGGCGTAATGGGTTACCCAATGGCAGGGCATTTACAGCAAGCGGGCCATCAAGTCACGGTTTATAATCGCACCACCAGCAAAGCCGAGGCATGGGCGGCGCAATACCAAGGTGACTTTGCCGTCACGCCTGCACAAGCTGTGGTTGATGCCGATATTGTATTGATGTGTGTAGGTAATGACCAAGATGTACGTGCGGTGGTATACGGTGAAGAGGGGGTTTTAGCGGGCATGAAGGCTGGTGCTTTGCTGGTGGATCACACGACCACTTCTGCAGCATTGGCCATCGAATTGGCTACGGCATGTCACGAGCAAGCTAAACGCTTTTTAGATGCGCCGGTTTCAGGTGGTCAGGCGGGGGCAGAGAATGCTTGTTTAACCATAATGTGTGGCGGTGAGCAAAGGGATTTTGATTTCGCGAAATCGATATTGGCTATTTATAGCAAAAGTGCGGCGTTGTTGGGAGGCCATGGCGCGGGGCAAAAATGCAAAATGGTTAATCAAATTTGCATTGCAGGCTTGTTGCAGGGCTTATCTGAAGGTATTCATTTTGCGCAGCAGGCCGGGCTAGACGTTGAACAAGTAATCGACGTGATCAAACATGGCGCGGCACAATCTTGGCAGATGGAAAATCGCGCTAGCACCATGGCTCAGAACAAGTTTGATTTTGGTTTTGCCATTGACTGGATGCGTAAGGACTTAGGTTTTTGCTTAGCAGAAGCGCAGCAAAATGGGGCGCAGCTACCGGTCACGGAATTAGTTGATAGCTACTATGGTGAGTTACAACAACAAGGTGAAGGCCGCAGCGATACGTCGGTTTTGATTAAACGTTTAACAAACAAGTAGCCAACAGCGCATTGGCGCAGCCGTTACAACAAGGTGAAGGGCACTTGAGGAACACAAACAAGTAATTAAAAGCCATATCTGCCATTGCGATATATACCCAATCAACCTGGAGATGCTTAATTTCAGCAAGATTTTACACGCGTTTAGGCAAGGCATTGATTGCAGGTAATGGCTTCCCCTTATCAAAATCAATAACACAGCATAAACGCGTGTAAAACTTGCCCTTTGGGAGCGCCGCCCTGTTTCCACTACGTTGTTACGCTAAATTGAAAGGTGCCTACATTCCTGCATTAGCGTGCCTAGTATTGAAAACACGGTGGCGCTCTGAAACATGCATCTTCAAGTTGATTGGGTATAAAACCAGGCTAATTAGCCTGGTTTTGAGCACGCTTATTAAACCTCTAAGGCTGCGGTGGTAAGCACACGCCATTCGCGCCTAAGCCACAATAGCCATTGGGGTTTTTGGCTAAATATTGCTGATGATATTGTTCTGCATAGTAAAACTGCGTTAAAGGTAAAATTTCAGTGGTGATGCTTGAGTCGATTCCCTTAGCTTGCAACGCTTGTTGAAACAAAGCTTGGCTTTGCATGGCTAAGCTTAAATCGTCTTCATTATCACAATAAATAGCACTGCGGTATTGGCTGCCTATGTCGTTACCTTGGCGCATGCCTTGGGTTGGGTTATGTTGTTCCCAAAACAGCGTTAATAGTTGATATAAACTTATTTCACTTGGATCGTATATGACTTCCACTATTTCAGTGTGTCCGGTCATGCCTGAGCAAACTTCTTCATAGCTTGGGTTCGGGGTAAAGCCGCCGCCATAGCCAACACTGGTGAACTTAACGCCTGCTTGTTGCCAAAATAAACGCTCAGCCCCCCAGAAACAGCCCATGCCAAACCAGACTTTTTTTAAACCTGCTACACTTTCCATTTGTGTATTAAAAACAAAGTGTTCAGTAGGGATGTGAATGGCCTGTTCACGACCAGGTAATGCTTGGTCAGCAGAAATCATTTGTTGTAAGGCAGCCATGTTAGTTCCTTTTGTTTAATCATTTTTGTGTACTTGAGAAACCTGATACTCGTTAGACGATGTTATTGATTACTTTGCTAAGTAAGCAATAATTTATTGCGAAACGATCATATTACAGTCATTTAAGTATAAGATACGCCTGTTAAAACAGATTAATCTAGTTGTTATACGATTTAATAAGATAAATAGACTTATTCTCGTATATATAGCAGCTAATACTATGCCGTTATAAGGTCGTTTTGTGCTAAGATCCGCGACCGCGGCAACTTGGAGTAGCGAAAGATGAGACGTGAGTTAGCGATCGAGATTTCCCGAGTCACAGAAGCAGCAGCATTGGCTGCATATAAGTGGGTTGGTCGGGGCGATAAAAATATAGCAGATGGCGCAGCGGTAGAAGCAATGCGTCATATCCTTAACCAAATAGATATCGATGGCGAAATCGTAATTGGTGAAGGTGAAATTGATGATGCTCCTATGCTGTACATTGGTGAGCATGTCGGTAGCGGCGCTGGTGATGCGGTTGATATCGCGGTAGACCCTATTGAAGGTACGCGTATGACGGCCATGGGGCAGTCAAATGCGGTTGCTGTTATTGCTGTTGCTGAAAAAGGCATGTTCCTTAAAGCACCAGACATGTACATGGAAAAGTTAATTGTTGGCCCTGATGCAAAGGATGCTATCGATTTAAACCGCTCTCTTGAACAGAATTTAAAAGCCATTGCATTCGCGTTAGGCAAGCCACTAGATAAGCTGACTTGTGCAACATTGGCAAAGCCGCGTCATGATAAAGCGATTAAAGAAATGCAAGGTTTAGGCGTGCGTGTTTTCGCTATTCCTGATGGTGATGTAGCGGCGTCGGTGATGGCGTGTATGCCAGACAGCGAAGTGGACTTACTTTACTGTATTGGCGGTGCGCCAGAAGGTGTTATCTCTGCAGCTGTTGTTCGAGCATTAGATGGCAACATGCAAGCGCGCCTACTACCTCGTCCATTGGTGAAAGAGCCAACGGAAGAAAATATTCGCATTGGTGAAGAGGAAGTGGCACGTTGTGAAGCACTCGGTATTAAGGTAAAAGAAGTACTTACTCTTGAAATGTTAGCGCAGAACGACAACGTTATCTTTTCTGCCACCGGTATCACCAAAGGTGACTTGTTGGAAGGCGTTGCCATTAATGGGCGTTTAGCGACGACTGAAACGCTTCTTATACGCGGTAAATCAAGAACTGTTCGTCGTATTCGTTCGACACATTATCTGGATCGTAAAGATCAAGCGCTTAAAGATATAATTTTTTAATAAGTATCTCTGAGCAAATAAAAACCAGCTTAATTGCTGGTTTTTTTATACCTAGTATTCGCTGCTTCGATATCATTTATCGAGGTTTTGAGTAGTTCTAACCAAAGCTGTCGAAACCAGATGTGTAAGGGATCTTTGTGGGAGCGGGCATGCCAATAAAGCATTAGATCGACAGGTTCAATGCAAGGCACATCCAGTGGCACCATGTTGAGCTTATGCACCTCTGCTTGAGTGAGTTGCCAAGGCAGTACCGCGATATGCTTACCCGCTTTTAGCCCTTCAAGTAATACCACCATCGAGCTGGAATGAAAGGTCACTCGGCGTTGCAGTTTGTGCTTTTTATACAGCGCATCAACCATAGGCTCCACCGCACCGGTAGGGGTGTAGCGAATGTGGCTATAATTAGCGGTGTCTGCGAGAGTTATTTTCTTTTTCGCAGCGAGTGGATGATGCTTCGCGACGACAAAGCGATAGCTGTCATTACTTATATGGCGCGCGTGTATGTTTGGCGGCGCATCGACCATGCCACCTAAGGCGAGATCGAGCTCACCATTTTCGAGCTTTTCAAAAATGTTTTTTGGTCTGCGAACAAACTCAAGTTCAATGTTTGGCGCGAATTCTAGCAAACTATCAAAGAGTGACTGCGTTAGCCTTGTGGCAGCAAAATCCATGGTGGTAAAACGGATCATGCCTTGGGTAGTGGCTGGATCAAACGTGGCTGGTTGCAAAATATTCTGAGCTAACAATAAGCTTTTCGTTAAATGGGGTTGTAGGCCTTTGGCTTTATCCGTTAATGCAAAGCCACCAGGCGCTCGTACTAAAATGGGGTCGTCTAGTAGTAGTCGCAACTTGGCTAAGCGTTGACTCATGGCTGGTTGTGTTAGGTTTAGCCGATCGGCGGCCTTGCCGACTTGCTTTTCATCTAATAAGGCCGCTAATGCCACCAGTAAATTGACATCGGTTTGTTGTAAAAAAAGTAGATCAGAGCTCAGCATGGTCAGCCTCCTTACTGCATAGCACGTTTTTTTGATAGGCTGCCATGATCAGTTCTCGGATCCAAACATGCAGTGCTTGATGGTTTAAGTCTTCCGGCCAAACCATTAAGGTTTCAGTATCACTGAGCTCGGGAATCTCAAATTGTGTCAGGCTTTTATTATTCGTCAGAGTATGGGCTAAAGTGTGAGGTACGATCGCGGTCAGGTAGCCTGTTTTCATGGCTTCAGCAAGCACGACCATTGAACCCGAGGTAAAACCTGGCTTAATGTTGAGTTGGTGTTGCTGCAAAAACTGCTCTAACTGGGTGTCTACCTCGCCGGCCACGGCATACTTGGCTTGGGGGAGTTTTAACGATTCAGCCAAGGTTTCAATATTATTGTCATGGTAACGTTGCCCGACCAGTAACGACCAACGTTCAAATCCTACATGTACGCTGCTGACGTTTTTTGGCAGTTTTTTAAATGAGCCTATGGCTAAGTCAAGTTTACCTGAATTGAGTTGGGCTGATACTGAATCGGTTTGACGCACGTACTCTAATTCTAAAAAGGGGGCTTGGTTAGCCACTTGTGTCAATATATCTTCAATGCACAAGCTAGCCGCCAAGTCATTCATAGTAAAGCGAATAACGCCTTTTATTTTACTTGGATCAAACTCACTGCCTTTGAAAATGGTGCTGCTGGTTAGCACAAAATCATTCAGTTGGGTTTTTAGAGTCTGTGCCCTGCTGGTCAAAATCATATTTTGAGAGCCTTTTATCAGTAAAGGATCATCAAATAAATCGCGGGCACGGTTGAGTACGTGACTAATGGCTGATTGTGTCATGCCTAATCGCTCAGCGGCACGAGAAACGTGGGCTTCATCTAGCAACACTGCCAAGCTGATCAATAAATTTAAGTTAGATTGATTGAGGCTTTCAAGGGTAAGAGGTTTATCTATCATTTCCGGCAAAGTTGGTGCGTTTGCCGATAAAATATCAGTAAAGTGGAAATGGGGGAATCATTTACTGCATTGGTGCTGACCGTAAGCATAATGAGGCCAATTGCTGGCCTCATTATTTCACAACAAGTTAAGTGTTATTTCACTTCAACTTGGGTTTCGCCTGTGATGTCGATAGTCACATGACGATCTTGTGCACGTTCACTTTCAGCCATACCAGTTGCTTGAGTATCACCTTGCCAATTAGTGGTGATATGCTCAGCTTTAACGCCTTTTTGTACTAAGTAAGATTGTACGGAGGTAGCACGGGCTTGTGATAAACGCTCGTTGTACTCTTTATTACCTAACTTATCGGTAGCGCCTGTTAATTGTATTTCAGCAACGTCATTGGCATTGTAAAAGGCAACCGCTTCATCTAGTTGCTTTTTAGCTGTATCGGTCAGGGCGTATGAATCAAAACCAAACAATACTGCGTCAGATAGTGACGTTACGCGGTTTTCGTATACTGGTGTTGGCTCTGGAGTCACAATTGGCTCAGGCTCAATCGGTAATGGCTCCACTACCACTTGCTCCGCACCGCGGCCAATGTGCGCTACTAGCTCTAAACCAAAGTTATTTACGTCAGTTTTCACATTGTGTGAACGGCCAACGTTTTCAATGCGGCGGTAACGCGCTTGCAGATCTAAAGTGTCGTTGATGCGGTAAGTTGCACCTACGCCGCCAAGTGGAGACAGGCCTTCATCACGGTGACCTAAAGAATCAGAGCGGTAACCAAATGCACCAACTTCACCGAATACAGAGAAATTAGTAGAAAGGGGAAGGCGACCGATAATAGAGGTGTTGATACCTTGAAGAATACTGTCTTCGCTTGGAAGCTCTGTTTTACCTAAGTGGTTGTAGCCAGCTTCTAGGGCAAAATGTTCATTAAATTGGTAACCACCAAAAGCATTAAAGCTTTTATCTTTGTCATCACATGACGCTGCGCCAACTTGATCACAAGTATCTTCGTGTTGCGCCATACCTGCACCGCCACCGAAGTAAGTGTTGCCGGCAAATGCTGCACCAGAAGTTAACGCTAATGTAATCGCAAGAGATAATTTTTTCATTGTATACCTTCATATTATTATTGTTAGTCAATCTGAGCTGTGGCAAATCAAGTTGCCGCTTCAGTTGATGAAGGGCAGTCTAGGTGGGGAAGGTAAATAAGAGAATAGGGTTTTGTTAATGGTGAGTATGAATAAAACTTATAATAACTGTGATCTACCTCACTAGATATAGATCACAGTTTAATATTTATGCAATATTAATTTTATTGTAAATAGATTAAGCGACTTATCTAACGATTACTTAGTGCTTAACCATTCAATAGCTTTTTCCATTTCGCCTACGCTACTAAAGCCGCGGTTGAGTAGCACATATTTACCTCCTACTACCAAGGTTGGTACACCGGTGCTCTGTAGTTTACTTTCAACGGCAAAAGAGGCATCGAGTGCATTTTTCAGCTCTTCAGACTGACTAAATGCTTCAAACTTATCTTTATCAATACCTTGTTCAGCAAGAAAAGCTTCAAAGCTAGCTTGATCTTTAACAGTGCCGTTTTGTCTTGCTTCGAAATAGGCGGGGTGAGCTTTTTCCAGTACACCGAAGTGTTTAAAGGCTTGGAAGATCACAGCATCAAACACCCACTTTTCATTTAATAGTGAAGCATTGGCCGTCACTTTTAACTTTTCATTGGCCTTTAAGGTATTCATTAATGGTTCGGTAGCCTTACAAGCTGGACAGCCGTACCAAAAGAACTCGTGTACTTGATTAGTGTCTGCTGGTATAGCTGTTTCTAACACACGGTAATGGACATCTTGCTGGAATGGGTCATTGGCCGTGGCTATGGCTGCCGAGGTTAGCTCGGTTGCTTCGTTGTGAGCATGACCTTCGTGGCTGTCGGTTGCAGCTTCTGGTGTTGCTTCTTTTGCTACTGGTGCTTCAGTTGGCACAACAGTTGGCTCGACACTCACAGCTACTTCGGCACTTTTAGCCGTTGTGTCGGTAGGCACTTCTGATTGCTCAGAGCAAGCAGCAAGGGATGCGCCAAATAAGATGACGAGGCTTAGTTTGGTGATGGGGGTCATATCAAATCCGTTAATAATCACTAAATAATAAAAGAGTCGATTATGCCTGAGATAAATGAGTATGCCACTAGCTTGACTTAACTTTACACAGTTTAGTGATTGAAATGAAACCCCAGTATAGATCGAGCTGGCGATGTATGGCTGGCACTAGCAGGGGTTACAGCGTAAGCATCTAAGCTCCTAAAGCGGCCAAATAATCATTTTTAATCTTAACACTCTATCGCCCTAGTCGGTGACCTCAAAAATAGAGTCAATAATAATGGGTAAGTTGCCCCTGACAGAAGTCGCGCCAAAGACAGAGCGTGCATGAACGCCCTTTTCACCAAATACCTTAGCCATTAAATCTGAGCAGCCATCGAGTACCTTTGGATGTTGTTCAAAGTCTGGAGTTGCGTTGACAAAACCTTGCAGTTTTACCACACGACTGACTTTATCAAGCGAGCCTAATTCTAGTTTTACAGCGGCTAATATATCCAGACCCGTTGCTTTGGCAAATTCATAACCTTGTTCAACAGTATATTCTTGGCCAAGTTTACCTTTGGGTACAACACTTAATCCCGCTACAGGGCCTTTACCAGAAACATAAAGTAACTTGCCTGTACGTACACAATTACAGTAGCTTCCTTGCGGGTCGCTGGCAGTTGGTAAGTTTAAGCCAAGTTCTAATATTCTTTTATCGATGCTCATATTCGCTCCTATTTGTGATAGCCATGTTATTAAATTGTGCAGGCAATAAAGCGGCTATAAATGTAGTCAAGTAACTCTTAGGCTAAGGGGGCGGTTTACAACTTTACGAAACGCAGGCTCCAACTCCCTAAGGCTAACCAACTGAAACTAAATCATGGATTTCAAATGCCACTTTAATCGTTCGCCAGCTTGTTGTGAATATCTTTGTCAAATAAATATAAAGAAAGTAATGGTTCAAGTGGCTTTGATCAGTCTAGGTAGTTCTTACTGTTATACCAGAAAAGTTCGTGCACTCCATTTGGCTGAGGTGCAATAGTTGATAATCATAACTGGCTTAGCCCCATGACTGAGGCTCCCACATCATTTTTACTTCTATAACTTAGTGACCCTTACTTGTTTAGGTGGGTTTGGCTGCGCTAGTACAAACGAGGCAAATGCGCCGCGATGTATTGGCGAGCCAACGGGTTGACCGAGAAAGTCATGGCTGAGATCCACGCTATCGCTGCCGCCAGTGAGCGCGGGGGAGGTTTGCTCTAGGCTGGCTGGGGTTAAGCTGGCAATTTGTGGCTCGGCAATTTCATCGCTGCTATCTAGCCACTCGGTAAAGTGGGCGCGATCTGTGTCACTCCAACTGTCGCTGGTGGTGTTATAGAGTAAGTTGTTGCTTACTTTTATCCAGCTTGGCGCATCACCGCGTTTACCGTAAGTGAGGTAGGGCATGGGATGACTGACGCGGATAACATTGTTGCTGACACTAAAGGTTGCGCCTTGGTCGGTGCCCATGCTGATGGCTTTAGGCTCAACATGGCTGGGCTTGCCGCCGCGAATATAGGTGCGCGAGGACTCATCGGACACATCATAAATGGTGTTGTTGTAAACATCAAAATGCCCCTTGATACCCCCGCCTAAGGTGATGCCATAAGGTGAGGTGCCATTGTTTTCTTCGGCCACCGGGCCAAGGCCTGCGTTGATGATGACATTGTTATACACCTGCGCATCCACTTCCCAACAAGCAGGGCGCTGTTGTACTCCGTTGCTGTCTGTGTAGGTGCGACTGTAAGTGTGGATGTTAATGCCTGAGCCTTTTTGATTAATGATGTAGTTGTTATGGGCCTTGAGCACGCTGTTGGGTTTAAAGCCGCGGCAGAGATCATAGCCATAGTTCAGTTGATCGTAAAAATGCAGGCCAAATTTGGCCTTGTTATCGTTTAAGTGGTTCCAGCCAAATTCCCAGCCACTAATTGGCTCGTTGCCCTCGGCTGGAGTTCGTATGGTTAAATAGGTGGTGTGCTGAAAATGCGAGGTTTGATCGCAACCAATGTCGGTGATTTGATTACCAAAGGCTTTGAAGTTATCGTTGCTCGCGCCGCCGCCGACAATGGCACCCGACCAACCGTTTGAACACATGCCATCACGCTCACCAATGGCGTTACCCACCGCACGGCCCCATTGGTTGGTTGATAGCTGTGAGGTGGAGTTTTGCGGATTGGACACGCTTTGATAAGGCGCACCTTTGCCCATGTCTTCCTGATTGCCTGCCAATACCTTGTATTTAGAAATGACGATGCCGCGGCTTAAATACGGATAAACGCCTCTCATAGGCCCCGATGCAAGGGCTTGGGTGTTGGGATAGCTAGCAATGGCGATTTGTTTTTCTTGGGTGCCTTCAAGGCCGACTAACCAAAGGCCTGCGCCAAGGGACTGACCGCCGCTAAGAGGGTGTTGCTCTTGAATTTCTTGCACGCCGTGGGAATAAGCGATATCACCTGCTTGTAATAAACGATTACCCGGCGCGCGGGCACCATAGGTCATGCCATTAATGACTTTAAAGGGGTCGTCAAAGCTGCCGCTGTTTTGGTTATTACCGCCCGCTTTTACATGATAAATATTACCTTCACGTACGCTAAAAGGCAGTGTGTTGTCACTGCTTATACCCGCTTCATCAACAAGGCGAATACTTGCTTCACCAAGTCCTAAGCTAGTGGGGATCGAAAAGGCGACTTCATACAGTTGATGCGATGTCCATAAATCGGCTGGGCCACTGGGCAGTTGACCATCGGCTTTTTTCCAGTAGTAGATATGAGCGGCAGGGTGAGATTGACCTTGTTGGTCAACGATCGAGACGGTGCCTTGAGTATCGCCTAAACGATAACCCCACACCGTCACGATCGCCCCTTCTCCCAAACCGTCGCCTAAACCTGCATTGGGCCCTGAAACTAAATCACTAAAGGCTAAATGAGGGGCTGGCGCAGCCCAACCACTTAGACTGGTGATGAGCAGCAAACAACTAATGAAATATCGCATCGCTTTACCTCGTTATTGTGCGCTGACAAATTGGCTGATACGGCCATTGCTATCAAGGCTAGCTATTTCAAATTGATAGTCACCTTTGGGCAGCTCTATTTGCCATTGGGTTTGATCGCCCGAGATGCTCACTTCACCCGTTGCTTGGGTTTGGCTGTTGGTCCAGCGCAAGGTGTAGCTGGCGATGTCACTGGCCAAAAGTACGCTGCCGTCAATGCGAGAGTTTGGCGTTTGCCATTCAATTAAGTAGCCTTCGGTCAGCGCTGGTGGCGTATCTGGCTCTTGTGTTGGCGTGATTGAAGGCACTGCCGAAGGGATAACCGTGGGGATGACTGTCGGCACAACCGTCGGTGTTGTTTCACTGCTTTTTTTATCACTGCCATCAGACCCACCACCACAGGCGGTGAGTGTTAATAATGCCAGAGGCAAGCAAAAGGTAAGTAGTCGATTCATTTAGCCTCCAGGCTGGTTAAGTTGGTAAACAAGAAACAGAGGTGGACGGGCATAATTGTTCAGGGTATCGGCATTTTTAAATGCCACATACAATTTGCCTGTGTTGGCATCATAAGCGCCGCCTTTTAGGTTAATCAGGCCAAGGCTATCGAGTTTGCCATAGTCATATGGGCGCACATCCCAAGGCTCCATTTCACCGTTTTTCACTCTCAGCATATCGGTGACGCGCCACAGCCAGTAATAGCTGTAGTTATCAGCGGCGGCCAGACTGCAAGGTCCGCCGCATAAATTGCCATTATCTTGGGTGGCTTTATAACCGATGCCAGATTCATGGCCGCCTGAATTACCTATGGTGAGATAGGTATTGGTTCCGGGAATAATGACACCAAAAGCGGCTTCACTGAGTGCGGTCCACAGCTGATTTTGCCTGTCGGTGTTGTACAAAATATCCTGCACGCTGATGCTTAAATCACCATAGAGGGTCTTGTCATAAAGCATTTGTGCACGGCGATGAGGGAAGTCGAGTAATGCTTCGGTGGCAACGGGGCCGCTGGTTTGTTGCAGCATGGTTTGTCTGGGCGACCAAATAAAACCAGATGGGCCAGTGGATAAACGACTATGAATAGAGCCGTGGGCATGACCTGAAATATGGGTGCCGCCAAAGTCAGCTTGCCAATTGTCGGGCACATCTGTTATCCAGCCTGCGACATGGGCAGCGCCATCAAGCTGATAGGGGCCGTGCATTTCGCTGTTGGCGAGATCGCTGGCATCGACAAAGCGCACCGAGGTATCTGTTTCGCCGCCGCCCGCATCGTACCAGTTCATGTAATTGACGATGAGCTGACCGTCGAGTAAATACAACCCATTGACCCGAAACCAGTTATCAATCCCTGTGTCTACACGATCGGTATTATGAAAGGGGGCGAAGTTCTGCAATGCTTGATCGCCGATATTAAATTCCGCTGGGTCGCGACTGTTTACTACCTCTGGGATGGCAAACTCTGCAATCCCTTGCTCATAGTCATGACCGACCACAAACAGGGATTGATTGTTGGGATTAAATGCAATCGCTGCTGGCGAGTAGTTTAAGTTAGGGTAAGCTGAGTCGCCGAATTTACCTGATGATAAACGAAAGCCGCCAAGGTATTGCATGTCGCTGATTTGCCACAAAGGTAAGCTGGCATTGTCGGGCTGCTGTTGCTCGCAATGACTGTACTCAAAACTGCCAGTCCAAGGTGTTAACGTGCTTTGCTCACATTGCCTGTTTTGTTGTTCGCTTTGGCAAATTTCAGGGGCAATCACCACAGGGGCTAGGTAGCGAGTACGATTTTGCTTTTCACCTTCGGATAATCCCTCGCACAAATCGGGCTTCGCCGTTGGCTCTACTGTTGGTGCCAATGAAGGTGTGTTGCTGGGTTGGATTTCGCCATCGTTTGGTGAGGCTTCACTGCCGCTACTACCACCACAAGCGATTAAGGCTAAGCTTAGGCAAATAAGCGCTACGGGGCGCAAGATACAATGAGTTGGCATGAACATATCCTTATGGCTGTCGAGTTACACTCAATTGGCTTGGTGCGGATGGGGTGTGAGGATGAGCATCCATCACCACCAAATCGTCCATGGCATACCAGTCTTCGTAGCGCAGGCTATCGGGCAAGCTTTTATCTATGTAGTCGTTACCGCCCAGTTTGACGGCGTTCCAGCCCACCATCTTGTCTGCGTCGGCACCCACCCAAGCAATTTGGTAATTGGCAAACACCAGTTGATCATCAATCCATTGCTCATAATGGCCATCGGCAACGCCGGGGGCGGAATTCATTTTCACGTAGAAGGCCATTTTGCGCCATCCAGTGATACTCTCATCACCAAAGAATTCCCTCGGGTGGATCATGCCTTGCTGCCCGCCCTGTGGAATTAATAGCCCGGACTTCATGCCAACCAGCTTGGTATTGGGGTTATCGGTGACGCGATCTTGGTTTAAATCGGTGATGTTATTGTCAAAGTTTAAGCTCATGTCGCCACTGAGCATTTCCCTTGGCAACCCTTTTATAGGGTTACTTTCTAAGTAGTAGTGGTTTGCTGGCGGGTAGCCGCGCATCCAAATGGTATTACGTAAGCCGTAGTTGTTGTGAACATAGTTCCAACCCGCAATGGGGCCGTTAAAGCCATCACGAAAGCCTTTGAATATTTCCCCACCTTCACCCCAAGTGTGAAGGATACGAAACAGCTTACTTAAAGCTTTAGGGTGATCGCTATTAGGTGCCCATTTAATGTAAAACTCGGCGTAGACTTCATTGTACTCTTGGTCAAATTTTTTCGCCAAGATGCCATCGGACCACCACTTCCAATTGGGATCAGATTTAGCATCGCGATAAAACACCACAGAACGCTCGCCGCTGCGGGCCTTGCCTGCAAAAGCGCCGATTTCAATGGATTCATGGCGATCGGTATCGCCCATGGATGGTGCGTAGGCTGGATCGGTGCGGATCACGGTCCAATTTGGCGGTGCAGGGTTGGCGTGTGGTCGTAGCCCAACGCCATTTGTATTCGGATAACCCGCTACCCAATCTGCTTGCTGCTCAAAATCTTCCGAAAAAATGATATTTGCTTGTAACTGAGAGCTGTTTAAAAAGCTAAGTAAAGTGATAGCAAAGAGATGAATCGATTTTGCGCGGTGAAATCGAAGCATAAATAGTTCGGCCCATTAGATATTAATGGCAAGATACTAAACTTATTCCATATGCAATAAAATGCATATTGTATTGACTTGTAATTTTTTTGCAGTTGATCAACTTTTAATTGTCGAGACGCAAGCCTGAGGGGAGTAATGAGTCGAAACAGAATGCTTGATAAAAAATGTGTGTAGGGATCAAAACAAACAAAAAAGTAGGGAGTGACTCAGTTGAAGTATCAGAAGTTATGGCAATAGTGATGTTGATTACCGTTGGACAAAAGCTGTTGCAAACTCGAGCCGCGTTAGAAAACTATTAAACCGATTAAGGTTTTGGGCTAGTTAGTAAGATATGGCTGCGGGTTTTGCTGTTGCTCTCATTATGATGCTTTTCATCTTTATTTATGAATATTTGATTGTACACTGACTCAGTTGTTTAAAAATCAAGCAGCGAGAAGATGTTTAATTCAAGGATGAATTTATGAAAAAATCCCTCATAGCGCTGGGTGTCGCGATGACATTTAGCCAACCTGTTTTAGCCGTTGACTGCAGTGGTATTGAAGCGTATCAAGGCAAAGGTGAATACACGCAAGATCAACAAGTTACCCATCAAAGCAATAAATTTCAATGTACTGTTCCTGGCTGGTGCGCCCTTGATGGTCCTTATGAGCCTGGTGTTGGTTGGGCATCGAGTAATGCTTGGCAAGATTTAGGCGTTTGTGATGCCGGCACTGATACGGGCGGTGGTACGGATACCGGTGGCGGCACAGATACTGGCGGTGGCACGGATAGTGGTGGTGGCACGGATAGTGGTGGCGGCACAGATACTGGCGGCGGCACAGATACGGGCGGTGGTACAGATACGGGCGGTGGTACAGATACAGCGGGGCCATCATGTGATGCAACAGAAGATTGGCAAGCCAATGTTGCTTATGGCAGTGGTACTGTCATCGATTATCAAGGTGAGTTATATCAGGCGAATTGGTGGACGAAAGGCGCCAACCCTGAGCAAAACTCGGGCCCATGGCAAGTGTGGAGCAAGCAAGGCAGCTGCTCAACAGGCACAGATACAGGCGGCGGCGATACTGGCGGGGGAGATACCGGTGGCGGAGACACTGGCGGTGGCAACACCACAGACACGCCCGTTACAATCAATGGTCAGCTGTCGGTTTGCGGTACCAAGCTGTGTAACGAAAAACAGCAGCCAATCCAGTTAAAAGGCATGAGCAGCCACGGCTTGCAGTGGTATGGTTGGAACAACTGTTTAACCGAGAAATCACTTGATGCCCTTGCTAAAGATTGGCAAGCCGATGTGCTGCGTATTTCACTTTACGTGCAAGAAGGCGGTTATGAAACTGACCCGCAAGGCTATACCGAACAAGTGAACCGCTTAATTGCCGAAGCCGCTGAGCGCGGTATGTATGCGCTAGTTGATTGGCACCAGCTTGATCCGGGCGATCCAAATTACAATCTAGCCAATGCTAAGCGTTTCTTTACCGATATTGCTAACGCTAACAAAGATCGTAACAATATCATTTACGATATTGCCAACGAGCCTAACAAAGTGAGTTGGGATCGCATTCAATCTTACTCGACTGAAATTATCCCCGTGATCCGCGCGATTGATCCTGATGCGGTGGTATTAGTGGGTACTCATGGCTGGGCAAGCTTAGGGGTGTCCGATGGCGCGAGTTATCAAGATATCGTTAACAATCCAGTGCCATTTGATAATGTGATGTACACCTTCCATTTCTATGCCGCTAGTCATGATGATTACTACCGTCAGCAGCTAACGGCCGCCAGTGAAGTGTTGCCATTATTTGTTACCGAGTTTGGTACGCAAACTTATACCGGCGATGGTAACAATGACTTTGTCAGTGCACAGGCTTATTTAGATATTCTAAATAATAAGCAAATTAGCTGGGTTAACTGGAACTATTCGGATGATTTTCGCAGTGGTGCAGTATGGCAGCAAAGCACCTGTCGTAACGATGGTCCTTGGACTGAGGCGAGCTTAAAACCTGCAGGTAAATGGGTTCGTGAGCAAATGCGTAAGTAATGTTTAGCCTGTCAAAATCATAAGGCGGGCATGGTTTCACGCAAAAACGGCAGCCATCGGGCTGCCGTTTTATTTTTCGAGCTAATGGCTAGCTTGGCAATTAACCTTCGTATTTACAAAGGTAAGCCGTATCAACATCTACTTTTACTGAAAAGCTAGAGTTAGCTTCCACTGGGAACATTTGACCGTCAGTGTAAGTTTTCCACTCATCAGAGCCAGCTAGTTTAATGGTTAAGCTACCGCTTACCACTGTCATGTATTCTTTAGCGCCAGTAGAGAACTCGTACTCGCCTTTTGCCATCACACCTACAGTTGCAGGAAGATCTTGGCCTTCAAAGGCAATCGATTTCACTTTACCGTCGAAATATTCGTTTACATTAAACATTTTTATAATCCCTATGTATAAACTTTTATAAGTTTAATGGTGTTGTGTTTTCCATGGGGCCATGCAGGCTCTCGCAAGGATTTTGTTATTAATTTCGGCGCCAAGTATGCCTTTAGGCTATGACGGAGACAAGTAAAACTAGGTTGAAAGGCTCAGATATTGATGCTTAACAACTCATCTTTGTTGCTTATTGTCTTGCGTCATCTTTGCTCAGCTTTTATGGTATCAAAGAAGAACCACTGTTAATGGGAATAAGGATGTTAACGTTATTTCAAATCGATGCATTTAGCGATGAGCTATTTAAAGGCAATCCCGCAGCGGTAGTGCCGTTAGAGTCATGGTTAAGTGATGAATTAATGCAGCAAATTGCCGCCGAGAATAATTTAGCGGAAACAGCTTTTTTTGTGCCCATCAGCCAAGGTCAATATCAGATCCGCTGGTTTACGCCAGCCTGTGAAGTCCCCTTATGTGGTCATGCCACCTTGGCCAGCGCCTTTGTGTTGTTTAATGAAATGGGAGTTAATGGAGAGCAGGTGGTGTTTCACAGTAAAAGCGGTGAGCTAACGGTGACCAAATCAGGTGAGCAATTACAGTTAAATTTTCCGCAAATTCCAGCAGCCATGGTGGCTGATGAGTTGATCCCTGCTGACATTGAACTTGGCTTGGGCGTGCCCGTTGCAAATGTATTAGAAGCCACTAACCAAGACGACCCTGTTTATTTAGTTGTACTCGACAGTGTGCAGCAACTCAGGGCGCTGACACCAGATATGAACATTTTAGCTCGCTTGCATCCCCACTCTGTTTTGGTGACTGCATTGGGAGAGGAAGGATCTGACTATGACTGCGAGTCGCGCTTTTTCCTGCCCAGTTATGGTATAGATGAAGACCCAGTTACTGGTATGGCGCACTGCATTTTGGCGCCCTATTGGAGCCGACAGTTAGAGAAAGCGAGCATCAACGCATATCAAGCATCTAAACGCGGGGGCGCAATGCACTGTAAGCTATTGGCCGCGGGCAGAGTGCTGTTATCAGGCCAAGGAAAAAAATACCTATCAGGCCACATCCACCTGTAACGTTGGTCCGATAAAGTTGGTCGCTTCCATGGCCAACTTAATTGATTTATAAATGAAAAATTAGAACAAACAATGCGCATTTTTAGTTAGATCCGACTGCCTGATTTCGCTTATCATATTCAGTTCACCTATTCGGCAGCTTTGTTGCCGATTTTGCCTCTTCTTTACCTGCAAATAAAAAGGATATGCCATGTTTGGCTTTTTTGAACGCCTACTGCCTGCTTTTCCGCCCGAAGAGCCGACCCAGCCACCAAAGGGGTTGTTAGCCTTTTGCCGACACTACACCAAGGGAATGTGGATCCCACTGCTTCTGATGTCATTATTAACAGCATTAGGCGCAGTATTAGAGGTATCATTATTTCGTTTCATGGGACAACTTGTTGATTGGTTAGCGGATAAAAACCCAGACACTTTCCTAGCAGAAGAGTCGGGCACACTGATTTATATGAGTATTGTGCTGCTGGTGGCGATGCCTTTAGTTGGTCTATTGCATTCGTTGTTGGTACATCAAACCTTGTTGGGTAATTATCCAATGTCAATCCGCTGGTTGGCACACCGGTTTTTACTTAAACAAAGTGTGTCGTTTTATGCCGATGATTTTGCTGGACGAATTTCAACAAAAGTGATGCAAACCGCGCTGTCGGTACGTGAAACCGTGATGAAGCTATTGGATGTCCTAGTGTATATTGTGGTGTATTTCACCTCTATGTTGGTACTGGTTGCCTCGGCTGATTGGCGTTTAATGCTGCCCATGTTGGTATGGCTGGCCGCTTATGTAGGCATTCAAATGCATTTTGTACCTAAGCTACGTGCAATTTCAGCTGAACAAGCCGATGCGCGTTCGATGATGGCGGGTCGTATTGTCGATTCGTACACCAATATCACCACAGTGAAACTGTTCTCACACACTAACCGTGAAGCCGACTATGCCAAGGAAGGTATGGACGAATTTATGGCGACGGTGTACAAACAAATGCGCTTAGTAACCGGCCTGAACATGTCGGTCAACGTTATTAATTATCTACTGGTATTTGTTATTTCGGCGATGGCTATTTGGCTTTGGTCTGGCAGCTTAATTACGGTTGGTGCTATTGCCATTGCGGTGTCATTAGCGCTACGTTTAAACGGTATGGCGCAATGGATCATGTGGGAAGTCAGTGCCTTATTTGAAAACATGGGCACAGTGACAGACGGCATGAATACCCTGTCTAAGCCATTACAAATTCAAGATAAAGCGGGTGCGCAGCCGATAGTAGTTAATAAGGGCGAAATTAAATTTGATCAGGTTGGTTTTCACTATGGTGAGGACAAAGGCGTGATTAATAATTTGCAATTTACCATTAAACCGGGCCAGAAAATTGGTCTAGTGGGTCGCTCGGGAGCCGGTAAATCAACCTTAGTGAACTTGTTGATGCGTTTCCACGATGTTGAGTCAGGACGTATTCTCATTGACGATCAGGACATTCGTGAGATCCAACAAGATAGTTTGCGCGCGCAAATCGGCATGGTAACGCAGGACACCTCGTTGCTGCATCGTTCGGTGCGAGAAAACTTGCTGTACGGACGCCCAGATGCCACTGAAGAAGAAATGATTGCTGCGGCCAAGCAAGCCGAAGCCCATGAGTTTATTCTCGGTTTAACGGATCCTAGTGGTCGCACAGGCTATGATGCCCATGTGGGTGAGCGCGGCGTGAAGTTATCCGGTGGTCAGCGTCAACGTATTGCCATTACTCGAGTGTTATTAAAAGATGCGCCGATCCTGATTTTAGATGAAGCCACCTCGGCGCTGGACTCAGAAGTAGAAGCGGCGATTCAAGCGAGTTTATATAAACTCATGCAAGGCAAAACCGTTATTGCTATTGCTCACCGCTTATCAACCATCGCCGCGATGGATAAACTGATCGTGCTGGATAAAGGTGAAATTGCCGAGCAGGGTAGTCATGCTGAACTGGTCGCGGCTGGTGGGATTTACGCCCAGCTATGGGCGCATCAAACGGGCGGTTTTCTCGGCGAGGATTAATTCTCGGTGCAGGGCGTCGCTTAGTGCCCCCTAACAGGGGCATTACTTTATTAGTGAGATTACCGCTGGCTCGGAAACTGTCCAGTTTTCTTCTATTTTACAGAGCAAGCTAGTATGTTCTTTTTAAGAATATGTTTTCATTGCTGCCAGACTTTAAATGTATTGGCCCAAGCAATGGCATCAGCTATTTGAAATACCTTGGCCCAAGCAATGGCATCAGCTATTTGAAATACCTTGGCTCCGTATCCAACAGATAAAATATCTTCAGGTAAAAATTCATCGAATTTTTCGGTTCGTTTTTCCAGTACTTTTTGCGCTAGCTCTGCTTCTGTTGGAAGTTTTTTAGAAGCTATCTCCAATAATGTTGACCTTACATGTTCGAGTGTTGCCTTTTCTACTTCTATAACTCCTTCATATGCGCCAGCTTCAAAGCCATGTTGGATTAGCAAGGCGACAATAGTATTTACCACTTTGTCGCCAAGCCATGGGAATATGTATGTTGTATTTCCTACCTGAATTAAAGGTTCTTTAGAGAGCTTTGCATCTTCGAAATATTGTACGCTCTCATCAAACAGTTCTCGTGCAGCTGAATCAGCGAAGTCGACTTTCTGATCCCCCACAGAAATTCTGTAGTCACCGTCTTTTAATATTTTGAACATCTCTTGCCGAACAACATCATGTATGTTCAAGCCGGCACCACCAAATTTAGGCGGCTTGCCACCTTTTGCATGCTCCACATAAATAACTTTCTTTTCGCTATCAATGTCGTTTACTTTCCAACGTTTTCCGCCGAAAACAATATGCTGCCCTTCTAATACCAATGAATCTACAGGCAGCGTTCCGAGTGATTTGGTTCCACATACAATCCGGAACTCTTCAGGTGTTTTAAAAACAGCATAGAACGAGTAATGGCTTGTCAGCTGTTCTCCCAAAAGGCCAAGTACCAATTCACCACTTCCTAACTGAGTTATGAGTTCTGTTTTGCCCATGTGGACAAGTAGTGCTTTGAAGTTTTCAACATTAACGTTTTGAAAAGGGCCATCTTTACAGAGCAAACTAAATAATTGCTCAGCTCTAATTCCTCCCCATTGTGCAGTAACCGCAAGTACTTGATGAAGGAGTGTTGAGAAGTGATAAAGTGATGTATCAGCTGGCTCATACCATTTACTGCCGATAAGAAGTCTGATCATGGCCAGAGACTGAATAAGCTCCAGTCTCAGCTTGTCGATGACGCTAGAGTCTTTTGTCAATTCATCTTCAGCGATGAGCATTCGCAATATTGAGGCTCCACCGCGTCTTCCTGAGCGTCCCATTCTTTGACGTAAACTTGAAATAGAGTGGGGAGCTGTTACTTGAATTACTGAGTTAACCTTGCCGATATCAATGCCTAGTTCAAGAGTCATTGTGCAAATCGCTGTGGTAGGATAATGCTCCTGTTGCAAGCGCTTTTCTAAGCTTTCTCGAAGATCTTTAGATAGCGAACCATGGTGAGGAAAAAATTCATTCGGTACAATTTTTTCTTCACAGAAGTCAGATAATGTAGCCGCAATGCTTTCTGTACGGCTCCTACTATTTGCAAACACAAGGTGATTTCCGCCTCGACAAAATTTATATAAATCTTGGCAGATCGTATATTCGGCATCATTGGAAGACTCAGCTTCTAAGTTAGCAGGGTTTACATATCCCTTTACCTGAACCTTCAGGGTGGAAGTCGAATGTGTGTCTTTGATGATCTTGCAAGGTAAAGAGCGATTAGGGCGAAGTGATAGAGGTACTTTCTCTAACTCACCAAGCGTAGCACTCAAAGCGACTCTCGGGATTGGTGTTTCTAGTCTTCCGAGAAGGTGTTCAAGTCTATGAAGTAAAGAGAGTAAGTGATGGCCGCGCTCAGAACCAATAAAGGCATGAAACTCGTCAATAACGATATATTTCAAATTAGAGAATGCAGCTTTGATCCAGCCTGGGTCTCTGATGAGTAATGACTCCAATGACTCAGGTGTTATTAACACGACACCAGACGGCGATGCTTTTAATTTCTTCTTTCGGCCCTGTGAGCTATCACCATGCCAGGGAGTAACTGGTATTTCTAACAGGTCAGACAGACTTTCTAAGCGCCTATCTTGGTCATTTATAAGGGCTTTTAGAGGGCTAACGTAAAGGATCCCTACACCCGTTTCTTGATGTGCGATAGTGCTAAGCGCAGGCAAGAAAAATGCTTCTGTCTTTCCTGCTGCGGTTGAAGCGCTGATCAGCACATCTGTCTTTTCAGACAATATAGGTTCAATAGCAAGGCATTGTATTTCTCGTAAGCCAGTCCAGCCTTGTTTGAATATCCAGCGCTGAATCCGATGGTCTAATTTTTCATGTTCATCAATCATAGTTTGAAGTCAGCAAATCCATCTTCATTGTCCTCTGTTTCGAGTTCAACGTCGGAAGGCTTATCTTCATTAATTGCTACTGATGAGATTAGACTATGCCATGCAATTTGCGGGTTTTGGTCGATTACTGCGAGCATGTCTAAAAATGCTTTAATGGTGTTACGTGGCGTTCTAAAATACGCATCCCCTATAGTTTGGCTGCAATGCTGTAAGAACGCTTTGAGAGATTCGTCTGGAACCAAGTACTTCGCTTCGTCACCTTCAGCATAAACATGGCGCAAGTTTTTAAGCAAAATATACAGTTCTTCAGGGGTTAAGCTAGCGAGGTGTAGCGATGGTGACGAATAATCAATCACGCCCGCTTGTTTAGCAAAGCTGTTATCTGCCAATCTAGATTGTAGTGCTTCATAGCTATACAAGCCTTTACGTGGATCTAGCAAAAACTCAGGGGTTCCGCCGAGAAGGAAGCCCAAATGCTCAGCGCTTCCTTGCAAGCAATCGTTTAGAATTCGGAGTATTTGTTCATAGTTAGAAGTTCTCGCTGTGGTGTTGTTCAACTTATATAGATTTACCATCTCGTCTAAGTTAACTAGAAGCCCTTGGTAGCCAGCTTGTCTGACAAATAAACTCATTAATTTCAGCGCGTCATAAAAAGATGTATCCGAAATAATTGTTCGAACTCCTAGGTCATTTCGGGCATCGGTTTTAGTTGAATACTCTGCTCGTAACCATTTTATGGCGTTAGCTTTTAATATCTCATCATCTTTCTCATGACCTATCCAATAAGCCTCAATAACTTTAGCAAAATCATAACCGCCAACGAGTTCAGAAAGTGATGCTAATTTTTCATGGATAATTGAATTTATACTTTTTCCTGAAGTATCAGCTTCTTTCATTGCTTCTGTGATGAACTTTTCAACTACACTGGTTAAAGCATTACCATCAGGTTTGTTGCGAGTCGCCATGTTACGCATTAGCTCAGAGTAAAGGTTTCTAGCTTGACCAGCCGATGCATGAATACGTCTATCAGGAGATAAGTCTGCATTGACGGTTACAAGCTTATTCTCTAGAGCAATAGCGCGTACAACACTTAAAAAGAATGTTTTACCAGAACCATAATCGCCAATAATGAGCCTGAAAGCTGAACCTCCATCTGAGATCCGTTCAATGTCTTGGATCAGAGCTTTTAATTCATTTACTCGACCTACTTGGATATGCTGAATTCCAATCTTAGGAGTAACACCTGACTTCAGAGATTGGATAATTGCATCCCTTTCTTTAGCTCGAATTCTTTTAGCAACCATTATTTATCCCTTTAATTCTTCTACGATTTCTAGATCGACATAAATATCACCATCGTCATCTAGAACTGGCGCATCGACTTTGTCATAAGCCCAGTCATTAATAGTTTCTAATGCGCCATCAACCATTATGTTAAGTTTGTTGCACAGTTCATGAACTTCTTTACGTGGCCACGATTCTTTAGCTATCAAAGTTTCAAAAAGTTCTTTGTAAGGGCGATCTAAGCCTTCTTCATTGACATCAGCGGTGGGGCTCATTTCCAGTTCAGCTTCTTCATCAACGGCAAATATACTCTCCAGCATACTCTTTGCGTCGTTGGTGTCTCTTTCATGCATAGCCAGAATACTTTCATCCAACTGAAAGGTACTTTTATCAATTGAAGCGTCTTTAGATGTGGCTGAGATAGGTTGTTTACTGGAGGCAAACGCATGAATGTCACTTGTAACGAGTGATTTATCTAGGCCTAACGAGGTATATAAGTTCTCAATTTGCTTAATTTCAGAAGTATCGATTTTTCCATCAGCAAGAGCGATGGAAAGCATGAATTTTTTCAAGAATTCCACCTGTGGAACGGCCAGTTTTTCAATCCTAGCTTTCAAGCCGGTATTATTTACAGGAGCATTTAGACGCCAAGTTAAATATGCATTTAACGAGTTCTTTTCAGAAGGTGAGAGTTTGTCATCGTGGTTTATCAACGTTTGTAAGGCAATTTTCTCATGATGATCTACAGTACCATCTATTGTTGCAACCATTGCCCCTAACCTAATTGCTAAACTTACTTGATTGAATGCCGAACTTGGCTCAAAAAACTCGCCATGGCCCGGTGAGAAGAGCACAATGTTGTCATCGATTTTCAGTTTTGCATGATGAAAACGTTGGTCTGGCGCAATACCTATTTCAGCCTTAGCAGCCAAGTTGGCGACTAGTTCATTTTCTTTTTTGTTAAACGCCTTAGGGAGAGGTGTGCCTGTATGAGTCCAGAAATCCTTGACTGTGGTTAGTCCATCATTTGAACTAATTATCTGATTTGCCCAAGACTTAAATGTTTCTATGACTGGTGAATTTGCTTCGTTTGCCAGTTCTTTAGGTAATAACATTAACGCTGCAATATCACTCCTTGAGGTATCAGCTTTTCCTAAGTAACGGCTATAGCTGTTCAACTCTTCCGTACATTGTTCGGCAATAGGAATGAGCTTTTTAACTGGGCCTTTGAGAATACTTGGATCTGGTAAGTCACCCAACTCCAAATCAACCCCATGCACACCATTACTTGCCGCATGGTATGAAAGTCGCAGTTTAGTTTTATTGGGCTTTACGGAAATTCCTTCGCCAAACTTGTCAGAAAATCTAATTTGGAAAAGCTGGCTAAACTCATCTTCACATCTACGGGCGGGAGTTTTTAGGGAATACTCGAAAGTATTTTGTAGCCACTCTAAAGCTAAGGGAGCTGTTACAGGGTTTCCATTGGCTATAGTTGTTGCAAGTTTAACTTTGAATAACAATGCATTATTAGTTTCTGGTATATCTGACAGTCTATCTTTAAATAAGGCGGGTCTTTGAAGTGCCATTAGTTCGAGGAAATTAGCAGAGTATCCTCTGAAAGAACGATTTGCGCTGAAAACAATATTGAGATGCAACACTTCTTCAAATATTGCCATATACTCTTCATCAGATATTTGACTATTGGATTTGTTTTCTATGACTCTTCTTTCAAAGCCATAGAAATAGATGAAGACATAGCCAATTGGCGTATTGGGGTTTGAGCGATCTGAGGCAAGCCAATCTAGATAAGCCCCTCTACAGCCTTTAGACAAGGAAGCGTAGCTTGGCCAGTACCCTAAGGATTCGTCAGTGTATATTTCTGAATCTACGGAGGGACTTGAAACCGGGTGTTTATCATCCACTAGAGATGGCTCTATACCGTACCCATCTAGTGAGTTCATTACTCCACCAAAGTAGAAAAAGCCTTTCGTTAACTGTCTTCCATTAACAAAAAGGTGTTCATCTTCACTTATCCATCGACCTTTTTGTTTGTTAGTTGTTTTTTCTGGCTCTCGGCCAAAGCTTGTATGAATAGTAAAAGTAGCAAAGTCGTCATCGGTCAAATGCGTTGCTCCAGTTGAACTTGAAATAACAACAGTGGAAGAGTCAGAAGTAATTTTTGGCGGAGCAGCTGTTCTATTTTTTGAGGCTTTATTTTTATCAGAGGAAGGTTGTGACACTTTTATTTGTAATTGGTGTTGGGAAGGCGTCTTATTGTATTTATAAAGTCGGTAAGCTAGATAGATTATAAGTGGCCAAATAATTAATTCCATTTTTTTCCTATTATTTCAATGGGTAAAGGATGTTGTGTTTTTAGAGCCCATTGGTTTTTTTAACGCAACAAGGCCCAATTACATTGTAAAATAATGGGCGTAAATATATTTGAATTAAAGTGTACTATTATCAATCCGTTGCCAATATTAGCAGGGGGTATGGCCTACACTCCATAATTAATATCTACCTACACATAAATTAGAATAAAGTGCTTAACAGGATATTCTACGATTATATATTAATAAATTAGAAGCCTAATGTGAGCAATTCGAGACTTTTGCCAATCACATGAAACGCAATTTTGAGACTCGCGTATTGTTCGTCTAAGGTAAACGCATAATGCTTTTAAGCGTCACGTTGTGCGCTAGGTTGCTGCAAGTGTTGTAACTCTCACCTGAACGGTTGCCCTAAAGTGTTATGACTATGTTCTATTTCACTACGCAGGGGCGTACTTAGTCTTCAAATGATATTAAAAGATGCGCCGATCCTGATTTTAGATGAAGCCACCTCGGCGCTGGACTCAGAAGTAGAAGCGGCGATTCAAGCGAGTTTATATAAACTCATGCAAGGCAAAACCGTTATTGCTATTGCTCACCGCTTATCAACCATCGCCGCGATGGATAAACTGATCGTGCTGGATAAAGGTGAAATCGCCGAGCAGGGGAGTCATGCTGAGCTGGTTGCCGCAGGTGGGATTTACGCCCAGCTATGGGCGCATCAAACGGGAGGATTTCTCGGCGAGGATTAAGTTCCTATTCGCCGAATAAATTCGGCTCCTACATGATATTCCCCCGTAGGAGCCGAGCTTGCTCGGCGAATGATATTCTGAACTTAGCAATATCGCTGAGTATATTTGCTCTCTACACGATATTCCCTCCATAGAGGAACTGAGCTTGCTCAGCGAAAAAGCGCTTTATCGCCCCATGACTGGGGCTTATATGGACTCCTCGTATTGTTCAATAGTTTTGCGATGTCATAGCATAAGATGCGTGCTTATATACGGGCTCTCTTTGGGGAGCTACCCCGGCCCTCAAATGTGTTCGCACCACTGTGCCTCATCTCCTACTCGGTGTTCATGCGCTGATGTTGCTTAGCGCTTGTCACCCCGCGCCATTGCAGGCTATCAGTGGTTGGTCTTACCTATTAACTTGCATGCTATTGAATCAATTCTTTACAGTAACGCTGTTGTACTTCGGTGGT